>JBILYA010000037.1:0-11146 GCA_044378065.1 Burkholderiales bacterium
CACTTCCTTGGGCATATCCGACATTTCGGCGATGCCGCCGGCGTTGTCGGTGATCGGGCCGTAGGCGTCGAGCGCGACGATGATGCCGGCCATCGACAGCATGGAGGTTGCAGCGATGGCAATGCCATAGAGGCCGCCCAGCGTATACGACACATAGATCGCCACGCACACGGCCAGAACCGGCCATGCGGTGGAGCGCATCGACACGCCGAGGCCGGCGATGATGTTGGTGCCGTGGCCGGTGGTGGAGGCTGCGGCGACGTGCTGCACCGGTGCGTACTGCGTGCCGGTGTAGTACTCGGTGATCCACACCAGGAAGGCCGTCAGCACGAGGCCGACAACGGCGCTGCCGTAGAGCTTCATCACCGAAAGCGCGGGGTAATGCTCGCTGATGTTGCCGAGCATCCAGCTGGTGATCGGGTAGAAGGCGATCAGGGCCAGCACGCCGGCGACGATCAGGCCGCGATACAGCGCGCCCATGATGTTTTTGCCGTCGGAGGTTTTGACGAAGAAGGCGCCGATGATCGAGGCGATGATGGCGAAGCCGCCGAGGACCAGCGGATACATCACCGCGCCCTGGACGATTTCCGGTTTCGGCAGCATCAGCGCGGCGAGCACCATGGTCGCGATGATGGTCACCGCGTAGGTCTCGAACAGGTCGGCTGCCATGCCGGCGCAGTCACCGACGTTGTCACCGACGTTGTCGGCGATCACCGCAGGGTTGCGCGGGTCATCCTCGGGAATACCGGCTTCGACTTTACCCACCAGGTCGGCGCCGACGTCGGCACCCTTGGTGAAAATGCCGCCGCCCAGACGTGCGAAGATCGAAATCAGCGAAGAGCCGAAGGCGAGGCCGATCAGCGGCTTGATGACGTCGCTCATTTTGGCGCCGGCGCTCATGCCGTTGGTCAGATACCAGAAGAACAGCACGGTGCCGAGCAGGCCCAGACCGACCACCAGCATGCCGGTGATGGCGCCGCCGCGGAAGGCGATGTCCAGTGCCGGGTTGATGCCTTTGCGGGCAGCTTCGGCGGTGCGCACGTTGGCGCGAACCGAAACGTTCATGCCGATGTAGCCGGCCAGTCCCGACAGGATGGCGCCGACAGCAAAGGCTGCAGCGGTGGTGCCGCCGAGCGCAATCCAGATCAGCACAAACAGCACCGCGCCGACGATGGCGATGGTGGTGTATTGGCGATTCAGGTAGGCCTGCGCACCCGCTTGAATTGCTGCGGCGATTTCGCGCATGCGGTCATTGCCGTCAGGCTGCGCGACGATCCAGCGGATCGACACAACGCCATAGACGAGCGCGGCGATGGCGCAAACCAGCGCAAAGATCAAACCATTCGTCATGATTGCTCCTAAACTATTGTTTTAATTGAATAAATTTTGCCGGTGCGTAGCCGGGGCCGCGCTAGGGTGCCTTTATTCCGGTTTCTGCGCAAGACCTATACAGAATTGAGGTCTTCACGAACCCGGATTTCCCCGGCACCTCTGACTTTTACCGACCCGCATTATAAAACCCCAGCACCCGCCTTGCACCCTTTGTGCAGGATCCGCGAGGGATGGCGGCGTCAGTCTGGAGACCGGAATGCGGACTTCAATTGGCGCGGTACGGGGTGGAGCTTCAGACGTGCATGCACCGGCAGGCCACCGGCAAAGGGCGGCCAGGCTTCGCCGTTGATCAGCGGCATTAAATAAGCGCGGGCCCTTGCGGTCAGCCGCCAGCCATCTGCGGACAAAAAACTGCGCGGCAGGCGTTTTTCGCGGTTCATGATCGTCGCCAGGGAGGCGGGCTCGATCTGCCAGCGATAGGGCTTGTTGCTGCAGCGGCGGATCACCGGCATGACATTGGAGCGGCCGGCCAGCGCGTATTCGACAGCCGCCTTGCCGACGGCGTAGGCCTGCTCTACGTCCGTGGCCGACGCCAGATGGCGCGCTGAGCGTTGTACGTAATCGAGCACGCTCCAGTGCACCTTGACGTTCAGATTACTACGCAGCATCGCTGCAATGATCGGTGCAACACCGCCGAGTTGTTCGTGGCCGGGAATGCCATCGCCGCCGGCCTGGGTCAGTCGGCGGCCATCGCGCAGCTTGACGCCTTCAGCCACGGCGATGGCGCACCAGCCGTGCCTTTCAATCCGTTGCTTCACTGCGGCAAGAAAGCGTTTGCGGTCGAAATGGATTTCCGGGACCAGCAACAACAGCGGACCGTCTTCGCCGGCGGGCCGTGCGAGACCGCAGGCGGCGGCAATCCAGCCGGTGTAGCGGCCCATCACTTCCATGACGAATACTTTGGTCGAACTGTTGGCCATCGACGCGAGGTCGGCCATGGCTTCCTGCATGCTGGTTGCGACATATTTTGCGACCGAGCCGAAGCCCGGGCTGGAATCCGATCGCAGGATGTCGTTGTCGATGGTCTTGGGTACCGCGATGGATTTCACCGGCCAGCCGAGCCGCGGCAGGATCGTGGCCACCTGATGTGCGGTTTCGGCGGAGCCGTTGCCGCCGTTGTAGAAAAAATAGCCGATGTTGTGGGCGCGGAATACCGCGGCGAGCCTTTCGAAATGGCTGCGGCCCTGCGGCAGCGCCGGCAGGTCGTAGCGGCAGGAGCCGAAGGCACCGCCGGGTGTGTGCAGCAGCGCGCCGATTGCGGTCGCTGTTTCCACTGAGGTGTCGATCAGGTCTTCGTGCAGTGCGCCGAGGATGCCGTTGCGTGCGGCGTAAACCCTGCCAATGCTCGCGCGATAGCGACGCGCGGTTTCAATCACGCCGCAGGCGGAGGCATTGATTGTCGCCGTGACCCCGCCCGACTGGGCGTAAAGGACGTTCTGGACGGTCACGGAGCAGGTCGGTCGCGCGTTTAAGCCCGTGAAGGATGGGCGTCGATCGCGGCCAGTACCTTGTCGCGTACGGTTTCTACGGCTTCGCTGCCGTTGATGTTCACGTAATGCGGTGCGCGTGCGTCGCCGCGGGTTTTCCAGCCGCTGTAATAATCGACCAGCGGTTTGGTCTGGTCGTGATAGGTCTTGATACGTTTCATGACCGTGTCTTCATTGTCGTCGGAGCGCTGCACCAGCGGCTCCCCGGTGACATCGTCCTTGCCCGAGACTTTCGGCGGATTGAACTCGATGTGATACGAACGGCCGGAGGCCAGATGAACGCGGCGGCCGCTCATGCGGCGCAGGATGTCGGCATCAGGCACTTCGATTTCGACGACAAAATCGAGGTCGATGCCCGCATCGCGCAGCGCTTCAGCCTGCGGCAGGGTGCGCGGGAATCCGTCCATGATGAAACCGTTCGTGCAATCGGCGGCCTTGATGCGTTCCTTGACCAGTCCGATCACCACCGGATCGGGTACCAGGGCGCCGCGGTCCATATATGACTTGGCTTCCAGCCCCAGCTTGCTGCCGGCCTTGATGGCTTCGCGCAGCATGTCGCCAGTGGAAATCTGCGGGATCTTGTAGCGCTGGATGAGGTATTGGGCTTGGGTGCCTTTGCCCGCGCCCGGCAGGCCGAGGAGAAGAATGCGCATTGAATGGGTCCGTTTTAAAGGGATCGAACAGCAGTGATATTGAAATTATTGGGTCTTAAGGATTCGGACGCCAGTATAGCCCCGCATACAGCACGGGCAAAATGTGGCATCAATCCGGGGCTCAGCGTTTGACCATTCGCCGGATGCGCAGCAGGTCGGCGGGGGTGTCGACGCCGGGATGCGGTGCGCTCGCGGTGACGGCGACACTGATGCGGTAGCCGTGGACCAGCGCGCGCAATTGTTCGAGCGCTTCGGCCTGCTCGACGGCGACCGGACGCAACCTGCTGTATGCGCGCAGAAAACTGCAGCGGTAGGCGTAAATGCCGAGGTGGCGCAGCACCGGCAGTTTCGGCGGCAGTGCACGCAGTCCTTTGAAAGATGTCATGGGCGAAAACGCATCGCGCGCCCAGGGAATCGGCGCACGGCTGAAATACAGCGCGAGTCCGCTGTTGTCGAGAACGACTTTCACCACATTCGGATTAGCCATGTCGCGGACATCACGAATGCGGCAGGCGGCGGTGGCAATGGCAGCATCACGATGTGCGGCGAGGTTCTCGGCCACGCGGCGGATCAGTGAAGGTGCGATCAGCGGTTCGTCACCTTGAACATTGACCACGATATGCTGAGCGCCGAGGCGCAGCTTCGCCGCGACTTCGGCTATACGGTCGGTGCCGGACTCATGGTCGTCGCGGGTCATCACGACCTGGTAACCGTGATCATCGACCGCAGTGGCGATGCGCGCATCGTCGGTGGCGACGATGACCTGGCTGGCGCCGCTTTTAACGGCACGTTCGGCAACGCGGACGACCATCGGTTTGCCGCCGATGTCGGCCAGCGGTTTGCCGGGGAAACGCGACGAGGCGTAGCGGGCGGGGATGACGACGGTGAATTTCACCGTATTACAGCTCTTCTTCCGGGGGAACTTTGCGCGCATCGTCTTCCAGCATTACCGGAATGCCGTCCTGCACCGGATAACCGAGGCGGCAGGGTTTGCACAGGAGTTCCGCAGCAGATTTGCGATAGAGCAGAGGCCCTTTGCAGATCGGGCAGACCAGTATGTCGAGCAGTTTTTCATCCATGGTTCAGGTCTCTGCAAGCCGGGCGAGAATCATCTCGCCCAGGCGGCGGTCGGGTTCGGCGTTGACGATAAGCGCCCAATGACGGGCGGTCGCGAATGCCGCGCATTTTACCGCATCCTTTTCGGTCATCACGATTTCATCATCGCCGGCGAAAGCCAGATCCTGCGCTGTATAGGCATGATGGTCGGCAAAGGCGCGCGGCATGCAGGACAGGCCAAGCCGGCCCAGTTGCGCGAAAAACCGCTGCGGGTTACCGATGCCGGCGATGGCGTGCACGCGTTTGCCGCGGAAATGTTCGCTGCCGACGGTCTGTTCCGGATGCAGCAGATTGCGGAAGCGGTTGCCGTCGAGCTGCATGGCGAGCGCCTGCGGCCATGCGCGGGTCTCGTCGCGGCCGTTGATGACAACGGCGTCGACATCGTTGAGACGGGCGGAAGGTTCGCGCAGCGGACCCGACGGCAGCAGCCAGCCGTTGCCGAGTCCGCGAGCGCCGTCGATCACGGCAATTTCGAAATCACGGGCAAGCCGGTAATGCTGCAGCCCGTCGTCGCTGAGGATGACATCGGTTTGCGGGTGAGCTTGCAGCAGCGCGCGGGCAACCGCTACACGGTCGGTTCCGACCCAGACCGGACAGCCCGCACGCTGTGCCATCAGGCAGGGTTCGTCGCCGTAGTCTTCCGGTTTGCCGTCGATCGTGACCACGCGCGGGTGGGTGGCAGATGCGCCATAACCCCGGCTGATGATGCCGGGGTGTTTGCCCTGCTGCTGAAGGAATTGCGCCAGCCAGAGGGTCAGCGGTGTTTTGCCGGTGCCGCCGGCGCTGATGTTGCCGACGATGATGACCGGTATGCCGGGGTGCTGTGCCTTGATCAGGCCGTGGCGCCAGGCTGCGCGACGCAGCGCGGCCACAGCAGCGAAGAGGGCGGTAAGCGGCAACAGCAGCAGCGCGAGGGCGCCACGCTGCTGCCAGTGAGTAGGGGTGGCCATGACGCGGTCAGGCTAACGGGTTTGCCGCGACGCGTCGAGATGCTACTTGCGGGCCTGGGTGGTGAAGGTGATTTTGGCGTAGCCGGCGATTTGTGCGGCTTCCATCACGCGCACCACCGACTGGTGGGAGGCGTTGGCGTCGGCATTGATCACGATGACCGGATCCTTCATGTCGCCGGCGGCGCGTTTCAGTGCTTCGCTCAGCACGGCTGTGCTGCCGCTGGGGGCTGCGCTGCGGTTAATCGTGGTGTTGCCTTTGGCATCGACCGCTACATCGAGCTGCGCGGGCCGTTCCGGCGGTGCACCCGCTTCTGCGGTCGGCAGATTGATCTGCAGTTCCGCGAACCGCGAGTAGGTGGTGGTGACCATCAGGAAAATCAGGATCACCAGCAGTACGTCGATCAACGGAATGAAATTGATTTCCGGATCTTCGCGCGAAGTGCGGCTGCGGAATTTCATGACTGAACGTCCTGCTGCGGTGCGGCGAATGTCATGCGCTCAGGCATCTCTTTCGCCGTGGAGGATTTCAACGAGTTTGACCGCCTGGATTTGCATCTCGACCAGCAGCGTATCCACTTTGGCGCGGAAGTAGCGGTAGAACACCATGCTGGGCACCGCGACCACGAGGCCGAATGCCGTGTTGTAGAGGGCGATGGAAATGCCGTGCGCCAGCACCAGCGGGTTGGTGCCCGAAGGGGTTTGCGCGCCGAAGATTTCGATCATGCCGATCACCGTGCCGAACAGGCCGAGCAGCGGGGAAATGGCCGCAATGGTGCCGAGCGTGGTCAGGAAGCGTTCCAGATCAACGGCGACGGCGTGGCTGGATTCCTCGATCGCTTCTTTCATGACGGCTGCGGAATGTTTTTCATTTCGCAAGCCGGCCGCGAGAATCTGGCCGAGCGGGGCGGTCGCGGAGAGTTGCGAAAGCAACTGCGAGGTCACGCCGTTCTGGCGGTAGGCCTGAATGGCGTGCGCCAGCATGTTTTTTGGCAGCACCACGTTCTGGCGCAGCGACCACAGGCGCTCACCGATGATGGCGAGGGCGATGACGGAGCAGATGATCAGGGGCCAGATGGGCCAGCCGGCAGCTTCGATAATGGAGAGCACGCGGAGTTTCCGATGAAGGTTGCGGGAAAAGCGGTCAGCGCCGCGGAAAAATTCGCGTAACTGTAGCTGTCACTCACTGAATCAGCAAGCGTGGCGGCCTGACTGACGTTGCGAAGCCATTGAACGGTATGGACTTTTTTTACTTTTCCACAAAAGCTGTGGATAAGCCTGTGCATAGTATGTCAATGACGATACTAAGTGATGCGCCTGTTTGAATTATTTACGTATTGCCTATTTGTTAAACCAGATTAATAAATCAATTAAAACATGATGTTATGCGATCTCCGGGTTTCGGGGCGGGATGTGTCCACAGAACAGGCAGCAACAGCCTTTCCGCTGTGGATGGTCGAAGTGTAAAAAATCCTTTGGCGGCATGGAGTTGCATGCGCCGGCCAGGCCTGAACGCCGGCTGCGGCTATACTCGGGCCGATGGCATTACTGACAATTGATAACGCCGAACTCGCTTTCGGTCTCCATCCGCTGCTGGATCGCGCCAATCTCACCATTCACGACGGTGAACGCATCGGCCTCATCGGCCGCAACGGCACCGGAAAATCCTCGCTGCTCAGCATCATCGCCGGTCGCGGTGCACTGGACGACGGCGTAATCCGCCGCCAGGACGGTTCGCATGTGGTGATGGTGGAGCAGGAGCCACTGCTTCCCGATGCCGACAACTTGCATGCCAGCCTGACCGCACGCGGCGGCCTCGAAGACATGCATGACGAGCGCGAGCGCTGGCGCACCGACGCGCGGCTGTTTGAGTATCTGCACCGCTTCGGTCTCGATGAGTCGCGCCCGCCGCAAACGGCTTCCGGCGGCGAACGCAAACGCGCGGCGCTGGCGCTGGCACTGGCGATGCAGCCGGATCTGTTGCTGCTCGACGAGCCGACCAACCATCTCGACATTGCCGGCATCACGCTGCTTGAAGATCTGCTGGTCAAGGGGCAGGTCAAATCTTCGATCATCATCACCCACGATCGTGCTTTTCTGGATCGTGTTGCCACACGCATTGTTGAGCTCGACCGCGGCCTGCTGCGTTCCTATCCGGGTAATTTTGCCGCCTATGAGGCGCGCAAGGCCGATCAGCTTGCCGAAGAGGAAAAGGCCAGTCGCCGTTTTGACAAGTTCTGGGCGCAGGAGGAAGTCTGGATCCGACAGGGCATCAAGGCGCGGCGCACCCGTAATGAAGGTCGCGTACGCCGGCTCGAATCACTGCGGATCGAGCGCGCCGCACGCCGCGAGCGCATCGGCAACGTCAAGCTCGCCCTCGATGCCGGTGAACGTTCAGGCAAGCTGGTTGCAGAGCTGACCGGTGTCAGCAAGGCTTATGACGGCAAATCACTGATCCGGGACCTCGACCTGCGCATTCTCCGCGGCGACCGCATCGGGCTGATCGGCGCCAACGGTGCGGGCAAGTCGACGCTGATCAAGATCATCCTCGGACAGCTGCAACCGGATGCCGGCGAGGTGCGACTGGGCACCAAACAGGAGATTGCCTATTTTGACCAGCTCCGTGATCAGCTTGATCTCGACGAAACGCTGGTTGAAACCATCAGCCCCGGGTCGGAATGGGTGGAAACCGCTGCGGGCCGCAAGCATGTGATGAGTTATCTGTCCGACTTCCTGTTTCCGCCGCAACGCGCGCAGGCCAAGGTCGGCATGCTGTCCGGCGGCGAGCGCAACCGCCTGCTTCTGGCGCGGTTGTTTGCGCAGCCGGCGAATGTGCTGGTGCTCGATGAGCCGACCAATGATCTCGATATCGAATCCCTGGAGCTGCTGGAAGACACGCTGCAGTCCTACAACGGTACCTTGCTGCTGGTCAGCCACGATCGCGCGTTTCTGGACAACGTGGTGACGCAGACGCTGGTGTCCGAAGGTGAAGGGTGCTGGAAGGAATATGTCGGCGGTTACAGTGACTGGCTGACACAGCGGCCTCAGCCTGACACGCCCGCGGCCAGGGCGGCGAATCCGGAGAAGCCGGTGCGCACTGCGCCACCGGTCAAGGCAAGGCTCAGCTTCAAGGAGCAGCGCGAACTTGCGCAATTGCCGGATGAACTCGATGCGCTGGAAAAGGAGCAGGCGGCGCTGATGGCTCGCATGAGCGGCATTGATTATCACAAGCAGGGCGCCGCGCAGCTGAAGGCTGATCGTGAGCGTCTCGATGAGATTGAGCACCAGCAGGCCGTCAAATTCGAGCGCTGGGAATTGCTCGATCAGCGCGCGGCCCAAACTGCGGGCGCTTAGTCCGGCGGCGAATCAGTCAGGAAAGGATCCGGATGAGCAGCGATGAACTGAAGGGTAAGGTGGCCATCGTGACCGGCGCCACGCGCAAACGCGGACTTGGACGCGCGATCGCCCTGTGTCTGGCGCGCGCCGGTGCGGATGTAGCGGTTACCGGCGCGAGCGAATCCGGAAGCCTTACGGATGACGAACGGCAGGACGGTTGGCGGGGCCTGCCCAGTGTGGTTGACGAGATCCGTGCACTCGGGCGGCGTTCGCATGGTGTTTATGTTGATGTCAGTAATGCCGGCGAAGTGAAGCACATGGTTGGTGAAGTGGTGGCGGCGCTCGGCCGCATCGACATCCTGGTCAATAATGCCGCCTACCCCCGCACCCGCGATCGCGTGCCGGTGCAGGAGCTGGATGATGATCTGTGGCGGCGCATCGTCGAAGTGAATCTCAATGGCGCGATGTTCTGCTCGAAATATGCGGCTGCACAAATGCTCAAGCAGGGGCAGGGCGGCAGCATCGTCAGCATTTCTTCCGGTGCGGCGGTCAAGGCGCCGGTCAATTTTGCGGCCTATGCGGCATCGAAGGCGGGCGTGCATGCGCTGACCTCATCGCTGGCGGATGAGTTGGGCCCTGCAGGCATTACGGCCAACGTTGTGGCGCCGGGTTTTCTCGACACGGCACGAATCGACATGCTGCGCGAGGAGGTGCGCTGGGAAAAACGATTGTCGACGATTCCAATTAAACGTCCTGGCACTCCCCAGGAAGTCGCGGAGCTGGTGCGTTATCTCTGTGGCCCTCACGCACGCTGGATCAGTGGCGAAGTGTTCATGATCAACGGCGGTGAGGTGCGGCGGGCGGCAAACTGAGCGATTGTCCGGCGTAGAATCCATTCATGTCCACTTTGTTTGATCAGGCGACCCAGCAGACGGTCATCTCCGTGGCCGAACTCAACCGGCTTGCGCGTACTGCAGTGGAGCGTGGCGTGCCTCTGGTCTGGGTGGCCGGCGAGATTTCCAATTTCAAGCGTTATGACAGCGGGCACTGCTATTTCACGCTGAAGGACGAAGCTGCGCAGGTCGATGCGGTGATGTTCCGCCACAAGGCCCAGTATCTCGACTGGCAGCCGCAGAATGGCATGCAGGTCGAGGTGCGCGCGACGGCGACGGTCTACGAGGCGCGCGGTAAATTCCAACTGGCGGTGGACGCGATGCGCCGAGCCGGCCTGGGTGCGCTGTATGCCGCCTTTGAGAAGCTGAAGGCCAAGCTTGAGCAGGAAGGCCTGTTTGATCCGGCCCTCAAACGCGAACTGCCGTCCTTCCCCCGTACCGTCGGTGTTGTCACTTCGCCGCAGGCGGCGGCGTTGCGGGACGTCATCACTGCATTGCGCCGGCGCATGCCGGGCATAAACGTCATCATTTATCCGACGCCGGTTCAGGGCGAGGGTGCCGGTGCAAAAATCGCTGAAGCCATCGGCTTGGCCGGCGAGCGCGCCGAGTGCGATGTGCTGATCGTCTGTCGCGGTGGCGGCAGCATTGAGGATTTGTGGGCTTACAACGAAGAGGTTGTGGCGCGCGCCATTCGTGCCTGTCCCGTTCCGGTAGTGAGTGGTGTCGGCCATGAAACCGATTTCACGATTGCCGATTTTGCCGCCGATGTGCGTGCACCGACACCGACGGCGGCGGCCGAACTGGTCAGTCCGGACGGGGTACAGTTGCGCCGTGACGTGGCATTTTCCGGGCAACAGCTGGTGCGTGTGTTCCAGCGCGACATCGAGGACCGCATGCAGCGGCTGGATTTTCTGTCTCGGCGGCTGACCCATCCGGGTGAGCGCATACGTAACCAGCAGGGTCATCTGCAGCATCTGGCGACGCGTTTGCGCGGCGCCTGGCTGCGTGGTGCTGATGAACAGTCATGGCGGTTGCGCGACACTGCACAGCGCCTGCGCGGATCGGCGCCGGACACCGGCGCCCTGTTGTTGCAGCAGCAGGAACTGCTGCGGCGCCTGCAGACGGCCATGCGCAGCCGGATGACGGCAGCGGCTGAACGCGTCCACGGGGCGCAGTCGCACCTCCTGCACCTGAGCCCGGAACGTGTACTAGATCGCGGTTACAGCATCACCGAAACCGCCGATGGAGCGATCGTTCGAGACAGTACGCAATTGACCGCTGAGCAGGAACTGAAAGTGACGCTGGCTCGCGGCTGGGCAAGA
>JBILYA010000377.1:0-2819 GCA_044378065.1 Burkholderiales bacterium
CGAAGAATGCGGTGATGGCGGCTGCGATCACCGCAATCACCAGCAATTTGCTTTTGCTCAAGACTTGCTCCCGGCTGCGTGAACCTGTCGCAGCAATGTTTGGCTGATGCGGACGCCCGATCCCATCGCGCGATTGAGCCCGTAACGCGGGCCGTTGCTGATACGCCGGCCGTAAGAGATTTCTGCAGGACTGCCCTCGGGCCAGTTCGCGGCAAAATCGTGTTGCCACGCCGCCTGATCATAGTGCACCGCCAGCGCGTCGATATGGATATTGTCGATGACTGTCCCATACAACGCGGACGGTGTTGCGGCAGGGCGGGTTGCAATGCGGGTGATGACGCCAAACGCGGTGCCGGCGAAGTTGGGCATTCCGGCAGCGCCGTTGTTGAACAGCGCCGAGCGGCCGTTCGCGGTTTGCAGGGTCAGCGCGATCGGCAGGCAGGTATGGCTGCTGGCGATAATGCGCGCGCCGGCGGCTTGCAGATGTGCGGCGACAAACGCGAGGCCTGAGGCATCACGCAGCGCGGATTCGTCATAAGACCAGCCGGCCAGTGACTCGCAATCGCCATGTACGATGGCGACGCGCAGTTCGCCGACTGCGGCGGTCAGTGTCATCGGTAGCGCCGCCAGCTGAGTGCGTAATGCCGGAAATGCCTTTGCGGTTTTACGCAGTCGTGCCTCAATGGCATTCGACCGCTCGACGTCATCATCGCTGACGCTGTCCGGATAAGCGCAACCGCATCCGGCCGAACCGTTTTCATTCGTCAGTTCTGTTTCGACATTGCCGCGCAGCGCGTGGTGAGCGAGGACGGCTTCGTTGATGGCAGTAAAACCCGATGCATCGCAATTGAACCAGTTGAAGTCGCCGTTGAAGGCCAGCGTCACCGGTCCGGATTCTTCGGCTGCCAGTGTCTGTATCGCTTGCAGCGCCTGTTGGTTGCCGTAAAGGCCGCCGATGACGTACAGCGTGTCCGCGCTGAAATCCGCAGGGCGGTTCAGTGACGCCGGGTCGTAGCGGTATTCAACCGGGCAGCTGCGGCCGGGTGTCATCGTTTGCCGTTCATGGCCTGCCACCCAACCGGCAGCAGGAAGCCGGCAATGCACAGTCCGAGTCCGTAGAAATTGACGCCGAGCAGCAGCGCGTATTTGCCGTCGCCAATGGCCCAGGAGGGCGGGATCATGCCGGTGGCGAGCAATACGCCTAGCAGAATGCCCGGCCAGAATGCCAGGTGAAAACTCCAGGGCGAATGGCGAACCAGCGGCGCCAGCAGGAATATCGGCGCGAGTCCCATTACCATCGTGCCGCTGATGGTGGTGGCCTTGAGAATGTCGGTGCCGGCGATCATCGGAATATTGCCGAGCAGTGCGAACACGATCATGGTCCACATGCCCACGACCATCGCACGCGGCCCCGGCTTGCGGCCGGCGAGCATCGGCATTTCCTGTCCGATCGACTTGGCGACCGAGGCAAAGGTCGAGTCCAGCGTCGAACCCGCGGCCAT
This sequence comes from Burkholderiales bacterium, assembly GCA_044378065.1. Classification (GTDB taxonomy): domain Bacteria; phylum Pseudomonadota; class Gammaproteobacteria; order Burkholderiales; family SG8-41. The sequence goes on from JBILYA010000377.1 coordinate 1,503, forward strand.
GATCATCACCACCGTCATCAGCAGATAGGGAAAGACGCCAAAGGCCTGCGCGACGGCGCCGGGCATGTTGTCACCCGAGGGCAGCCCTTCAAGTTTTGCATGCACGCCAACCAGACTGAATGCAAAAATGCAGATGAAGCCCAGCACGCCGGCGACGATCATCGCGCGCAGCATGGTTTTTTCGCGGGTGATGAAGCCGCGATCGGTCAGCACGGGATCGTGGAAGGGGTAGGACAGCACCTGCAGCAGCGCAACAAGAATCAGATCAACGCCGGCGTTCATGCGGAACTCGCCGACAGCGAGCAGCGTGCCGAGACCGTGGTGGGGCAATACCAGAAACAACACCGCGCCGAGCGCAACGATGAACAGAACGGTCTGGATGACATCGGTGACGATGGAACTGCGCAGGCCGCCTTTCAGCGCATAGATCAGGGTCGCTCCGGTGAACAGCAGCGCTGCGGTAATAAATGTCCAGCTGCCGGCCTGTCCGTAATACGCGCCGACGACAGCGGTATTGCTCCACACTTCGTTGTACAGCCGGATCAGGATGGCCAGCGTGAATGCAAGCGCAGCCAGCCGGCCGTAACGCGCAATCAGGAAAGGCACCATTCCCGTTGCCCCGTGGCGGGTGCGCAGCCAGTAAATGACCATGCCGGCCACCGGAATCGACAGCCAGTAAGTGGCGTAAGCGAGACCGCCGACAACACCCCATGACGCACCGAGATTGGCGGCGTTGGTCACCGATTTGGCGAATATCCAGCTGATGAAAATGCTGCACATCAGTGCCCACTCGGTCGCCGGGCGGCCGTTGTCGTCGCTGCCGGTGAAAAAGCTGGCGGCGGTGCGCGAGCGCGGCGTGATGGCGTACATCGCGCCGCCGTAGAGCAGCAGGAAACCCCAGAAATAAATCGCGAAAGCCGGTTCGATCATCTCAGCGGTTGCCCAGCGCGCCGCCGCAGCTCGATCCCTGACCCGCGGTGCAGCCGTAGCAGTGGTCTTTCACCACGATGGGATTGCGTTCGAGGTCGGCGCCGAGCAGTTCACGCAGATGGCTGCGCGCGCGGCCTTTCCAGGCCAGCGGCAGCTCCAGCATCTGGTTGAAATCGCAGTCGTAGACATAACCCTGCCAGTCCACCGACAGCAGTGTCCGGCACATCACGGTGTCGAGGTTTTCCGGACGGTAGGCGTCTTTCAGTAGTTTCATGTACGGATCGAACTGGCCCTTCGACACCAGTGTGCTGCCGAAACGCTGGATCGGCATATTGGCCAGTGCATACAGTTCATTGAACACCACGCCATAATCATCCAGCAGGCGCT
>JBILYA010000038.1:0-11133 GCA_044378065.1 Burkholderiales bacterium
TTGCAGGCGGGCCATGGATTTCCTCCGTTGGTTTCAGTCGGGCCATTATAGTCTTCGGGCTGCCGTCTATAATCAGCAGCATCGTGATTACCCAGACCCTGCAGGCCCACACCAAAGACCTAGGAGACGGATTCGAGGTGCGGCGACTGTTGCCGGCCGCAGTGCGGCGCAACGTCGGCCCGTTCATCTTTTTTGATCACATGGGCCCTGTACGTTTTAATCCGGGCCAGGCCATCGATGTGCGGCCGCACCCCCACATCGGGCTGGCCACCGTAACCTATCTGTTTGAAGGCGCGCTGATGCATCGCGACAGTCTGGGTTTCGTGCAGCGCATTACCCCGGGTGACGTGAACTGGATGACTGCCGGCCACGGCATCGTCCATTCCGAGCGCAGTCCCGACGACGAACGCAACATTGCACGCGGCCTGCACGGCATCCAGGTGTGGATTGCATTGCCAGAGGCAGATGAGCAGACCGGGCCGGCCTTCACCCACCACCCGAAAGCTTCGTTGCCGCGGCTCATGCTGCCGGCGGCCGAACTGCGACTGATCGCCGGCAGCGGCTGGGGCCTGAGTGCGCCGGTACAGACCTTTTCGCCGATGTTTTATGCCGCGATCGAAGCCGCCGGCGCCACACAGTTTGAGCTGCCGGCGGAATATGCCGAGAGGGCGATTTACGTGGTTGACGGTGACGTCAGCGCGGACGACAACACTGTTGCGCCACGAACCGTCGCGGTGTTCGCGCCGGGTGTGCCGGTCATCATCAATACCGCAGGCGCTGCTCGCATCATGGCCTTCGGCGGTGCGCCGCTCGACGGCGAACGTCATCTTTCATGGAATTTTGTCGCCAGCAGGCGCGAACGTATCGACGAGGCGCGTACGCGCTGGCGCGAACAGCGTTTTCCGGCCGTTCCCGGAGAAAGCGAATTCATTCCCCTGCCCGAGCGGTAAAATCACTGTATTGCCTTCTGTTGCACCGGCTTAATCCAACGTTGATGGAGTCCCATTGAACCCAGCCTCACTGCGCCAGGAATACATGCGCGCCAGCCTCAGCGAGACCGATGTCGCGGCGGACCCCATCCAGCAGTTCCAACGCTGGTTCGACGAGGCGCTGCGCGCTGAACTGCCGACCGTCAATGCGATGACACTGGCCACCGTCGACGCCGACGGCGCGCCCTCTGCGCGCATCGTGCTGCTGAAAGGCATCGATCAGAACGGTTTCGTGTTCTACACCAATTATCAGAGCCGCAAGGGCCGCGAACTTGCCGCGAATCCGCGCGCGTCACTGGTATTCCACTGGATTGATCTCGAGCGTGAAGCGCGTATCGACGGCCGCGTCGAGAAAGTGACGGCGGCGGAGTCGGACGAATATTTCGCCAGCCGCCCGTTGGGCAGCCGCCATGCCGCGATCGCTTCGCCGCAAAGCGAAACCGTCGCCAGCCGCGACGTATTGGAAGCACGGTTTGCCGCCGCAGCCGCGGATCACGGCGAAACACCGGCGCGCCCCGCGCACTGGGGCGGCTACCGGGTTCTTCCGTCGCAGGTCGAGTTCTGGCAGGGCCGTCCGAGCCGGCTGCACGACCGCTTGCTTTACACGCGCACTGGGGACCGCTGGACGCTTTCCCGCCTCGCGCCCTGATCCGGGCACGCCATTGCCAGCACCGTTGTCCGCACGCGCCTGGGAATCCCTCCTCGCCTGGTATTTCGTCACCATCTGGGGCTCCGGTTTTCTCGCCACCAAGATCGGCCTGCAGCACGCCGCACCCTTTACCTTCCTGTCGCTGCGTTTTGCCTTCGGTATCCTCTGCCTGACAGTACTGGTGCTGCTGATGAAACCGCGCTGGCCGGCGACGCGGGTGGAGTTCGGTCATGTCGTCATCGCCGGACTGCTGATGCATGCCGTACATCTCGGCGGCAGCCACTACTCGCAGTATCTGGGTCTATCGGCGGGCATTACCGCGGTGCTGCTGTCGGTGCAGCCGCTGCTGACGGCGCTGTTCGCAATGCGCTGGATGCGCGAACGGCTGAACGCACTGCAGTGGGCGGGGATCGTCATCGGACTCGCCGGCGTCACGCTGATCGTATGGCACAAAATCGATGTCCGTGATGCCACCTGGGGCGCATTGACAGCCGTGGCGGTTTCCGTCGCCGGCGTCACCGCAGGTACGCTGTACCAGCGGGTGTATTGCCCCACCGTCGATCTGCGTGGCGCCGCCCTGGTGCAATTCCTCAGTGCGTTCGCGGTGCTTGCGCCGCTGGCGTGGTTTGTCGAAGGCGCAGCAGTGCGCTGGTCGTGGACGCTCGCCGGCGTCATTGTGTTTCTGGTCATCGGCGCCTCGCTGCTGGCGGTCAACGCCTTCCACACACTGATGCGCCGCGGTCAGGCCACAAAAGTCACCAGCCTGATTTATCTGACACCGATTTTTGCAGTGGTGCTGGAACTGCTGATGTTTGACGTCGTGCCGTCGCTCTTCTCCCTCGCGGGCATCGCCATCACCTGCCTGGGCGTGGCCATGGTCTCCTGGACGCGCGCCGGGAAACCGTCATGACCATCCGCTTTGTCCTGCTGCTGACGGTGATCCTGCATCTGGCTTTTACCGGCAGCCGGGTCACGCTGTCGCTGTTCGCACTGCATCTGCAGGCCACGCCGCTGACGGTGGGTATTTTGATTTCGCTGCTTGCCGCCGTTCCGCTGCTGTTCGCTGTCGGCTGGGGACGCACCATCGACCGCATCGGTGTGCGCAAACCGCTGCTGATCGGCGCCGGCACCGTGCTCGGTGCACTGCTGCTGGGGGCGGCCGTGCCGCGCATTGAAGTGCTGTTCATCGTCAGCGCTGTCGTCGGCAGCGGATTCATGCTGGTACATATCTGCGTCAATCAGGTCGCCGGACTGCTCGGCACGCCGGAGCAGCGTTCGCGCAACTTCAGCCTGCTGGCGCTGGCGTTTTCGACTTCGGGCTTTCTGGGCCCGGTGATTTCGGGTTTCGCCATCGATCTGGTCGGCCACCGCATGACTTTTCTGCTGCTGGGCTGCAGCGCCGCCGCCGGCATTGCGCTGATGCTGCTGCGACCGATCCGCATGCCCGCGCATCCGGCCTCGGCGGCGGGTCACGACCACAAGCGTGTCGTGGATTTATTCCGCATCCGCGGCCTGCGTCGCGCCTTTGTTGCCAGCGCGGTGCTGTCGATGGCCTGGGATCTTTTTACCTTCGTCACGCCGATCCACGGCACGCGACTGGGACTGTCGGCATCGGTGATCGGACTGATTCTCGGCGCCTTCGGCGCAGCGATTTTCCTGGTGCGCCTGGTGCTGCCGGCAATCGTGCATCGTCTCAGCGAATGGCCGCTACTGATCGGCGGCATGCTCGCCACCGGCGCTGCAATGTTCATCTTTCCGTTGATCGACAGCGTGTCGCTGCTGATGGCAGTGGCGTTCATGCTGGGGCTGGCAATCGGCGGCACGCAGCCGATGATCATGTCGCTGCTCTACAACACGGCACCGCCGGGACGCGGCGGTGAAGTTGTCGGCGTGCGCACCTTCCTGCTCAATCTGACGCAGGCCGGCATGCCACTGCTGTTCGGCATCGTCGGCAGCACGATGGGCATGACGCCGGTGTTCTGGACCATGGCAGCCGTGCTGCTCGTCGGCGGCGCCTATACCAGTCGCCGCTAAGTTCTCTGCGACTGCGTTTTCAGAGGGGAAACCGGCGCCAATACCGGATGCAGGAAAAAAAACGGGGCGCTATCGCGCCCCGCTCTTCATAGCGAAAATCCGCTTATTTCAGGTGCTTGTTGACCAGTTTGGTCATTTCAAACATCGACACCTGCTTCTTGCCGCCGAAAACTTCTTTCAGTTTATCGTCGGCATTGATGTTGCGGCGGTTCTTGCTGTCTTGCAGATCGTGTTTCTTGATGTAGGCCCAGATTTTTTTGGTGACTTCGGTGCGCGGTTGAGCGCTGTTGCCAATCACCGCACCGAGCGCTGCGCTCGGCTGCATCGGTTTCATGAATGCAGCATTGGGTTTACGTTTCGCTGCGACTTTCTTTTTCTTAGCAGCAGGTTTCTTAGCAGCAGGTTTCTTGGTAGCTTTTTTCTTTGCAGCCATCGATGGATCTCCCGTAAGGTGACTGAATAAATGACAACGTTGATACAGAGTTCAGGCTAATTTGCTTTGCCGTGTATTGCACGGTGTCGAGAGAATGCCGAGGGAAAATGCCTTTGTCAACGCTTTTTCAGAGGGAAAACAGCGTTGTACCGCAGGGAAAATGTCAGTGCGTACCAACCTGAATCCCGTCAGAATGCCGTCAGGATGTTGTTCGATTGAATCAATGCTTCTGTCGCCGCACAATCCGAACGCACTTCCTGCTGCCGCCGGGAGCGCCATACGGCGGCGCAAGAGCAGAAACAAATCAATGACCTAGTAGAGGAACTTGAATTGTCAGCCTGCATCATTCGCGATCCCTGTTCACGCCGCGCTGCGTCGCCGCACGGTGACACGGAACTCACCCACTCGGGGTAAGCTTCCACCACCATGTCGAGACAATTGTCCCTGTTTGAAGGTGGACGGCCCGGTGCGTCGCAGGTCGCAGCCATTGCTGCAGCGGAGCCTGCATCCGAAGCCCGCGACCTGGCACGACAGTTGCCTCCCGGTGTACGACTCGGTACTTCCTCATGGCATTTCCCCGGGTGGCGCGGCATCGTCTGGGCCGATACCGTGGCGCCCGGCGATCTGTCTCGCCAGGGCCTGACCGCCTATTCACAGTATCCGTTGTTCAGCAGCGTCGGTATCGACCGGTCGTTTTATGCACCGCTGTCCCCGCGGCAATACGCCGCCTACGCCGAGCAGGTACCGGAGGATTTCCGTTTTGTAGTCAAAGCGCCGAGCCTGATCACCAGCCAGTGGCTGCCCGGCGAAGGCGCATTTCGCGGCGGCGGCAATCCGCAGTTTCTGGATGCCGCCTATGCCATCGAGCAGTTTGTCGGGCCGGTCCGTTCCGGGCTGGGCGCCAAAGCGGGAACGCTGCTGTTCCAGTTTCCGCCGCTGGGTCGCACGCTGACCCGGGCGCCCGAACGCTTCATTGCCCTGTTGCAGGAGTTCCTCGGCCGCCTGCCGCAGGGCCCGCAATACGCCGTTGAGGTGCGCGACGATCGCGTGATCACACGGCGGTTTTTTGCTTCACTGAAGGAAGTCGGCGTGCGTTACTGCGTCGGGGTGCACCCGCGAATGCCGCCGTTGGCGGCGCAGGCAGCAGCAATGTCGGGTTTCGGCTCCGGACCGTTGCTGATCCGCTGGAACCTCAAGGCAGGTTACAGCTACGAAGAGGCCCGCACGCGCTTCACGCCCTTCGACCAACTGGTCGACGAAGACAGCGCGACGCGGGATTCGATTGCGCAGCTGTGCATGGCGACCGTTGCTGCCGGCCATGAATGTACGATCATCGCCAACAACAAGGCGGAAGGTTCGGCGCCGCTGACCCTGGTCAAGCTGGCACAGTCCATTGTGACCGCCGCACGCCACCGCGCGCAGGCCGGCTGAGCCGCCCGACTACTTCTTGACCCGCGCCGCGAATTTCTGACGGAACTTGGCAACTTTGGGCGCCACCACGAACTGGCAGTACGGCTGCCGCGGGTTGTTCTCGAAATATTCCTGGTGATAGGGCTCGGCGATATGGAAATGGGGCGCCGGCGTCACTTCGGTGACAATCGGACGTGAAAAAACACCGCCCGCCGTCAGGTTACCGATAACGGCCTCAGCGATCTCTTTCTGCCCGGGCGTATGAAAGTAGATCGCCGAGCGGTATTGCGTACCGACGTCGTTGCCCTGGGCATTCAGCGTGGTGGGATCGTGAATGACGAAAAACACTTCAAGCAGATCGGTGTAGCTGACGACAGCCGGATCGAAGGTGATGCGCACCACTTCGGCATGGCCGGTGTCGCCGCCGCAGATGTCTTCATAGGTCGGATTGGCGAGATGTCCGCCGCAGTAGCCGGATTCGACGGATTCAACGCCGGTCAGACCGTCAAATACCGCTTCCAGGCACCAGAAACAGCCCCCGCCCAGCGTAGCCACTTCACGCACTGCCGTTTTACCCGTGCTATCGGTCATCCTGCCTGCTCCTGTTGAGGTTGATGGCCATCAGTCGCCGCAAGCGGCGAATCCTGACAGCGCTCAGCCTGCTTTGTGATAACCGGTGACGCGTTCGACCTCGTTACGCGAGCCGAGGATCACTCCAACGCGCTGGTGCAATTTGGTCGGCTGCACGTCAAGAATGCGCTGCGTGCCGTTGGTCGCAGCGCCGCCGGCCTGCTCGACAATCATCGCCATCGGGTTGGCTTCATACATCAGGCGCAGACGGCCTTCCTTGTGTTTGGCGTCCTGCGGATACATGAAAATGCCGCCGCGTGACAGGATGCGGTAGACATCGGCGACCATCGAAGCCACCCAGCGCATGTTGTAGTCCTTTCCCAGCGGGCCGGTCTTGCCGGCTAGGCATTCATCGATGTAGCGGATGATCGGTGCGCCCCAGTTGCGGCGATTCGACATGTTGATGGCGAATTCGGCGGTGTCGGCAGGAATCTCGATTTTCGGTTCGGTCAGCACCCAGCTGCCGGTCTCGCGATCCAGCGTGAAGCCAGCCACGCCGTTGCCGACGGTGAGTACGAGGATGGTCGACGGACCATAGACCGCAAACCCCGCCGCAACCTGTTTCGATCCCGGCTGCAGGAAAGCCTGTTCGTCGGGTGTGACGCCCTCGGGACAGCGCAGCACCGAGAAGATGGTGCCGATCGAAACATTGACGTCGATATTCGATGAGCCGTCGAGCGGATCCATCAGAAGCAGGTATTCGCCGCGCGGGTAACGGTTGGGAATCTGGTGGGGATGTTCCATTTCCTCCGAGGCCATCGCCGCGAGGTGGCCGCCCCATTCATTGGCCTCGAGCAGCACTTCGTTGGAAATGACGTCGAGTTTTTTCTGCGCTTCGCCCTGCACATTGTCGCTGCCGGCGTTGCCGAGGATGCCGGACAGCGCGCCCTTGCTGACGGCGTTGCCGATGGATTTGCAGGCCCGTGCAACGACTTCGATGAGAAGGCGCAAATCCGCGGAAACAACGCCTTTTTCGCGCTGCTGTTCGACTAAATACTGGGTGAGTGTAATGCGACGCATTTTTTCTCCACTAATAGGCAACCGACCGGTGCGCCGGTCGGGCGAGGCCGAATTATCCGATATACTGGTTTTCTACGGGAGACATCAATGATGTACATGATTTTGAAAGCGATTTTCCGGCGCACTGCGCTGACACTGCTGCTTTGCACGCCGCTGATGGCGTCGGCACAGGCCGTCAACCCACCGGCAACGCCCACCGCCATCGCCACCTTCGGCGGCGGCTGCTTCTGGTGCGTCGAGGAAGCTTTCGACAAGGTATCGGGCGTGATATCGACGACCTCCGGCTATATGGGCGGAACCCTGAAAAATCCGACCTATCCGCAGGTCTCTGCCGGTAACACCGGCCACAACGAGGTGGTTAAGGTGGTCTACGATCCGTCGAAACTGACGTACGCGCAATTACTGGATGCGTTCTGGCGCAATATCGATCCGACTCAGGCCAACGGCCAGTTCTGCGATCACGGTTCACAGTACCGTAGCGAAATCTTTGTTCACGACGATGCGCAGCGCAAAGCGGCGGAAGCCTCTAAGGCCGCTCTGCAGAAGAACAAGCCTTTCGCCGGCGAGGTTCGCACGCTGATCACCCGCGCCAGCGAGTTTTACGCAGCCGAGGATTATCACCAGGACTACTACAAGAAAAATCCGATCCGTTATAACTACTACAAGAACGCGTGCGGACGTCAGGCGCGACTGCAAGAGGTCTGGAAAACGCAGTAATCCCGCAATGCCCCGTAATCTGCTGCTGATCGGCGGCGGTCACAGCCATGTCGAAGTGATCCGCCGCTGGGGCCTCGCCCCGGAACCAGGCGTCAGCGTGACGCTGGTCAGCCCCGACCGCCACACGCCGTATTCAGGCATGTTGCCGGGCTATATTGCCGGCCATTACGGCTTTGACGAATGCCATATCGATCTCGATGCTGTCTGCACGCAGGCCGGCGTCACGCTCATCGGTGCCAGCGCCGGCGAAATCGATTTCTCCGCCCGCATCGCGCGTTGCGGCCAGGCACCCGATCAACCCTTCGACATTTTGTCCATCGATACCGGATCGACACCGGTGTTGGGAAACCTGCCTGGCGCGGATCGTTACGGCATCGCCGTCAAACCGGTCGCACAATTTCTCGAACACTGGGCGCAGTTGCGTGAAACGGCGCAAACAGCGCCGCGGCCGCTGCATGTCGTTGTCGTCGGCGCCGGTGCGGCCGGGGTCGAAGTCATTCTGGCAATGAAACACCGCATCGACTTCGACAAAGGTCGTGCCGTGTTTACGCTGATCGGAGACGGACCGACCATCCTCAGCGTGCATCCGCGCGGTGTGCAGCAACGCTTCATGACGATTCTTCAGGACCAGCAGATCACCGTGCGCCTGGATACCACCGTTGAGCGCGTGTCGGCGGGAACACTGTTCCTGCGCGGCGGTGAAAAACTCGCCTTTGATGAAGTCATCTGGGTCACCGGTGCGGCGGCGCCGGCATGGCCGCGCACCAGCGGACTGCAAACCGATGCAGCTGGATTCATTGCTGTCGACAAACATCTGCAATCGCTGTCGCATCCGGGCGTTTTTGCCGCCGGTGATATTGCTTCGATGATGGATGCACCGCGACCGAAGTCCGGGGTGTATGCCGTACGTCAGGGACCGCCGCTGGCTGAAAACCTGCGAAAGGCTTTGCGCGGTGAAGCGTTACTGGAATATCGCCCGCAAACGCGCGCACTGGCGCTGATCAGCGCCGGGGATCGTTACGCAGTAGCGTCATACGGACCGTTGGCGTTAAGCGGCGCGTGGGTGTGGCGCTGGAAAAACCGCATCGACACCGCATTCATGCAGCGTTACCGCGCTGCCGGCTGACACCCCGGAAAATATCAATAAATAATTGTTTTTATTGATTATTTTCAGCTGATACTGACGCGCGCATATTTGCGCTTGCCGACCTGCAGCACGACGCTGGCGCCGCGCGCGAGTTTTACTGACTTGTCGGTGACTTTTTCGCCGTCCATTTTGACGCCGCCCTGCGCCAGCATGCGCAGCGCATCCGAGGTGCTCGCGGTCAGTCCCGCCTGCTTCAATACGGCAGCGATCTGCAATCCGTCGCCGTCGGCCTTGAGCGTGATTTCCGGCATGTCGGCGGGAATTTCATCGCGGCGGAAACGCGCTTCGAAATCGGCGAGCGCTGCGGTAGCGGCATCAGCGCCATGAAAACGTGCCACGATTTCCTGCGCAAAACCGACCTTGATGTCACGCGGATTGCGTCCCGCCTTCACTTCATCGCGCCATTGGCGGATGATTGCCAGCGGCTCGAAGGACAGCAGTTCGATGTAACGCCACATCAGTTCGTCGGAGACTGACATCAGCTTGCCGAAGATTTCATTCGGCGCTTCCTGGATACCGACGTAATTGCCCAGCGACTTCGACATCTTGTTGACGCCGTCGAGACCTTCGAGCAGTGGCATGGTGAGAATGCACTGCGGCGCCTGACCGTGGTGTTTCTGCAGCTCACGGCCCATCAGCAGATTGAATTTCTGGTCGGTGCCGCCGAGTTCGATATCGGCCTTCAGCGCCACCGAGTCGTAACCCTGGACCAGCGGATACATGAATTCATGGATCGCAATCGGCTGGTTGCCGCGGTAACGCTTGGAAAAATCGTCGCGCTCGAGCATACGCGCCACGGTATGGGTGGCGGCGAGCTTGATCATGTCGACCGCGCTCATCTTGTCCATCCAGGTCGAATTGAACACGACCTCGGTGCGTGAACGGTCAAGGATCTTGAAAACCTGTTCGGTGTAGGTCTGGGCGTTGCGGGCGACTTCTTCGCGGGTCAGCGGCGGACGGGTGGCGTTTTTGCCGGTGGGGTCGCCGATCATGCCGGTGAAATCGCCGATCAGGAACAGCACGTGATGCCCCAATTCCTGGAACTGGCGCAGCTTGTTGATCAATACCGTGTGGCCAATGTGCAAATCCGGCGCTGTCGGATCAAATCCGGCTTTGACCCGTAATGGACGGCCGGTCGCCAGTTTTTCGCGCAATTCCGGTTCGCGCAGCAGCTCGTCGCAGCCGCGGCGGATGATTTCGATCTGGCCGTCGATGGTGGTCATGGATTTCAGGTGCTTTTTCCGGGGATTTTCACAGGCAAAACTGCACAAAACTGGAGCAAAAACGGGTTTTCGGGCCGCGGGGTTTCTGCTAAGCTCCATGCTGAAAATTTGCTGCAAACCGGGCTACCGATTGGGCCCAAATCCGCTGTAAATCACGTTCCAAATCAACAAGGAAGCGCATGCCCCAAGCGCGATTCGCGATTTTAGCGCAAAAGCTCAGCGCCCTGCTTCACGGCAGCGCGTGGCGTCGCGTCCTGCTCGCGCTGCTGCTGCCCTTCGTCGGCATCATGGCGGCTTTCGGTATTGCCCCGGACACCATCACCGACACGGTTGAACGCAGCAACATCGTTGAACAGATTTCCCTGCCTGCGCTGCCCGTATCGGGAGACATTAACGAGAGCTACTGGCGCGAAGCGCGCATTGAACGCGGTGACACCATTGCCTCCGTCCTGCAGCGGCTGCAGATCGACGACAACAGCGCGGCACAAGTCATGCAGCGCACGACCGAAGCCCGCGCCCTCTACCGTCTGATTCCCGGCCGCACCATCCGCGCCCACACCACGGTTGCCGGCCAATTGCTGGCGCTGCGCTATCTGAACGGCACGCAGTTGCTGAAAATCGACCGCGAAGGCGATGCGCTGGTGATATCTGAAGGCGCTGCCGACGTCGAAACCCGCCTGCACATGCGTTCGGGTGAAATCAAAACCTCTCTGTTTGCCGCAACTGATGCCGTGGGTATGTCCGATGCCGTGGCGGTGCAGATTGCCGAAGTGTTCTCCACCGACATCGACTTCCACCGCGACCTGCGCAAGGGCGATCGTTTCGCCGCCGTCTACGAAGTCCAGTATCACCAAGGTGAGCCGGTCAAGACAGGGCGCCTG
>JBILYA010000378.1:0-2811 GCA_044378065.1 Burkholderiales bacterium
TTCCATCGCCTGCCTGCATGAGTTTTTGCCTTGCCCACTCCAGACCTTGCGGGCTGTCCAGCCAGAGGGCTGCGACGCCAAGCATGCCGGTAATCATCACAAAGCCTGCGATGACGATACGAATGGCGGTTTTTTTGAGCGCCATGATCAGAACCTCGCGCCCAGTGTGAAGTGGAAACGCACCTTGCCGTTTTCCTGCGGTTTGGCGACGTCGAGATTCAGGGCGCCGGCCGGCGTGATCATGCGGATGCCGGCGCCATAGCTGTAAACCGGGCGCAACTCGGATGGTGAATCCGCGGCATTACCACCGTCGACAAACAGCGCGCCGCCCCATTGCGGCGTGAAGTCATGCTGATACTCGCCGACGCCGAGGAAGCGCCCGCCGACGATGGAGGCGCCTTGCTGGACGCCCAGTGACTGGTAATCATAGCCGCGTACCGATTGATCACCGCCGGCGCGGAACAGGAATTCCGTGGGAATGCCTTCCCGCGTCTGTGCCCAAACCGCGCCGAATTCACCGCGCAGGTGAATGCGATCGCGACGGCCGGCGGGAATGATTTGCAAGGCGCGAACATACGCTCGAGCAAACGATCGGGTTGACAGTACGGCCTCGGAAGCGCCTCCCAGTTGCAGGTTGAGCAGATGTCCCTTGCGCGGCCGGAGCAGATCGTCAACATCGCGGTCGGTCCAGGAATAGTTCAGGGACAGTGCGTTGAGGTTGTCGACCGGGCCGCCGGTGAGCGATTGTTCCTCAACCTGGAATTTCAGGGACCAGTCATGCTCCCGTTCCGGGGTGCGCCAGGAACGCTGTGCGGTGAGACCGTAGTTGCGGTTGACCAGGTTTTCAATGTCGCTGTGCGAGGCTTCCACACCCAGCCGGTTGCGCCATCCGCTGGTCTCCGGCGTCAGCGCCAGTTCGCCGTTGAGGGTCTGTTCCTTGGCGTCCATGCGCAGCTTGGTGCTGCCCTGCCAGCCGGGTTGAAAGGTGTTGTAGTGGGTGAACTGTGCTTCTGCGCGCGGGCCCGTGTCAGTGCTGTAGCCGACGCCCAGATCGACTTTCTTTTCCGGATTTTCGACCACGCGGACCTGCACTGCGGCGGCTTCTGCCTGTGACGGATCGGCATTGACGGCCACGGAGGCGCTGCGGAAGAAGCCGCTGGCCTGAAGCTCGGTCTGGTAGCGGACCACGGCCTCATGGCTGTAACGCTGGCCGGCCTGAAAGTGCTGAAGATTGGCGACCAGATGACGCGGATAACGCTTGAGTCCCTCAATCTGCGTTGTGCCAAAGCGAAACAGCGGTCCGCTGTCGACAGTAATATTAATGCGCACACGCGCCGATTCCGGGTCCACTTCAGCCGTGCTGTCGACCAGGCGCGCCGCGGGATAGCCGTCGAACACAAACTCGCGCAGCAGCGCTTCCTTGGCTTCATCCCATGCGCTCTGGCGGAACGGTGTGCCCGGCTGCAGCCGCCAGCGCCGGTTGACTTGTGCGATGCGTCCGGCTTCCGCCGGATCAGCGGTGATGGCACCGGTGATTTTGATGTCCGCTGCACCGACTCGGGCTACCGGACCGGTAGTGACGTTGATGCGGACAATGGTGGCGCCGCCGTCAGCGGCAGGTGCGCTTTGCGCGTCGACCTTCGGTGAAAAGTAGCCGGCAGTGGCGAGCAGGGTTTCGGCATCGGGGGCTGAACGCGCCACCAGCCGCTGCAGCATCGCGGCATCTACCCCGGGTCGGCCGCGGTAGCGATAGACGTCGAGGTGCTCTTCCAGCAGTGTTCGGACGTCGTCAGGCGCCTCCAGTTCAATGCGCCAGGCAATGGGTTCTTCCTGGGCGGCTGCCGGGAATACCCAAAGTGCGGCGAGCATCAGCCATGCGCCGTGGTGCAATGCGCTGCGGAGATTCATCAGAGCGTCAATGCCTTAATCGGGCTTGTTGCGCATCCAGTCTGCGGTACCGTGAAACGCTTTGAGCATGGCAAGGCGCAGCGCTTCCGCGACACCCTTGTCCTCCATCGCCTGCAGCATGCAGGCCAGCCACGCGTCGCGTTCGTCAATGCCGATCGGGAAGGGCAGATGGCGTGCGCGCAGCATCGGATGGCCGTATTTTTCATCATACAGCGGCGGTCCGCCCAACCAGCCGGAAAGAAACAGATAAAGTTTTTCGCGCGAGGTCGACAGATCCTGCGGATGCAGCTTGCGGATGCCGTGGTATTCCGGAACTTCATCCATCAGATCGTAGAAGCGGTCGACCAGCTCGCGCACGCCGGCGTCGCCGCCGAGCAGTTCGTAAGGGGTTTCGGCCGGATTTTCTTGCGGAGTGCTCATTGCCTCGTCCTAGTCCGTTGATCATTTTCCGGTTTCGCGGTTGGCCATTGCAACGCCAGCCACCGCAATGGCCATACCGAACACCGCTGTCATGCCCAGCGTTTCACCGAACATCAGCCAGGCCATGACTGCGGTGACTGCCGGCGTCAGGTAAAACAGGCTGGTTACCCGGGTGGCGGCGCCGCGCCGGATCAGCCGGAACAGCATGGTTGTCGCGCCCACAGACAGTACCAGCACCAGCCAACCCAGTGCAAACAGGAATTCGCCGGTCCATTGCACTTGCATGGTTTCGAGGCTGAAGGCGAGAGGCAGGGTGACGGCCAGTGCAGCAGTGAACTGGATGACAGAACCGGTACGCAGGTCGAATGCCGGGCAAAAGCGTTTCTGATACAGGGTGCCCAGCGTGATGCCGGCCAGTGCGCCCAGTGCGAGAAGCAGACTGCCGGCAGACAGTCCGTGCAGCGACATTTTCTGCCAGACCAC
>JBILYA010000379.1:0-2795 GCA_044378065.1 Burkholderiales bacterium
AGGGTTTTCGGATAACCCGAATCCCCGGTTTCCCGGGTGATGCGGCCCTCTTCAGCGGCCTTTTGATAAGCGTCGAGCGCATTGCGGATTTCGCGCAGGGCCGTACGCAATTCCGCTTCCTTGTGCCGTTGCATCATCAGGTCGGCGTAGGGCATGGCGATGCTGGCAATCAGGGCAATGCAGGCGAGCGAGATCATCAGCTCAATCAGCGTAAAGCCGCGTACCCGGGGCTGCATCACGGCGTTACCGCAGCCTGGAAGTCCGGTGTCGAAGGCAACACGATGACGCGGCCATCGGCGCCGATCGGTGAAATGGTCAGCGGCTGGAGGACGATCACGCCCGCACCGGGTTTGGCGCGCAGGCGGATGATGGCCAGCGCCCCGTTGCCGTTGACCCCCTTGCCGGAGCTGCGGGCAACGCCGCCGTAAATCCGTCCTGCGGGATCCACGGTCTGGTTGAATGTGGTGGGCTGGTTGTCCTGGCGCATCATCAGGCCTTCTTCGACGCCGAGAATTTCGACCGCAGCCGGATCGAATTGCAGCTGGAATGCGGCGCTGGATACCGGAGCGGCACTGCGAAGATTCAAGGCGACCGAGATTTCCTGTCCGGCCCGCGCGCTGGCGGCGCCCAGCCAGCTGATGCCGAAGGAACCGTCGGCAGCGGCTGGGATGCCTGCAACAGCGACCGCCCCGGCGGCTGTGCCCGCAGGCAGACCCATGCGCTCGGACGGGAGCAGGGGCTGGCCGGAGACTTGCGGTGCCGCAGGGTTCACCGCGGCGGGGGCGTTGTTATTGAAGGGCTGAACGGGCCGCGGCGCGACGGCAGCCGGTTTGGCTTCCGGTTTGGTGTCGGGTGGCAGCGGTTGCGCCATCAGCGGCCGGGTGCGGAAGGCGGACTCGGTGCCGGACCAGGATTCCTGATCGGCCACGTCCGCGCGCTTGACGGTGCGGATCAGCCGCGGCGTGATCGACATCACGATTTCCGTCTTTTCGTCATTGGTGGCCACGGTGCCGAACAGCCGGTCCAGAATCGGAAACTCGCCCACAACCGGCAGCCGGTTGGCGGTGCGGCGGTCATCGTCGCGGATCAGTCCCGACAGCACCTGGGTTTCGCCGTCCTTTAGTTCAAGAACGGTATTGGTGGTGCGAGTGCCGACGCGGTAGGCGACCGCACCGGTCACCGTTTCAACTTTTTCGCCGAGCGTATTGACCTCCAGAGACAGCTTGATCGATACCGTGTCGTCCATGTTGACCGTCGGCTCCACCTCGAGCTTGAGGCCGATGTCGAGGTAGGTGATCTGCTGCGACACCAGTGCGACCGTAGTGCCGCCGGTGGTCGGGGTGGTTGTCGAGCTGATGACCGGTACGCGTTCACCGATCTGTACCTTGGCTTTCTGCCGGCTCTTGACGCGGATGCGCGGGTTGGACAGCAGGTTGCTGCGTCCCTCCAGGACCTTGAGGTTGATGGCGATGTTCGAGTTGAGTTTGTTGACCAGGTCGCCGTCGACGATCGCCAGCGAATCCGGATAACGGGCGCCGATACTGGTGTCCCGGACGCGGCTGATTTCGAGGATTTCGACTTCCAGCATGACTTCCGGTTCCGCTACGTCTTGCGCGGCGATCAGCTTTTCCGCCATGCGGATGACGTCAGGCGTGTCGCGCAGCACCAGCAGATTGACGCGCTCGTCAATAAAGACATCCTTGACCTTGAGCATGGCCTTGAGCATAGCCATGGTCTGTTTGAGATCGGCGTTCTGAATGTAGAAGCTGCGCAGCAGCAGGTCCTGATATTCCTTTTGTTTGGCCGGGGTCGCCGGGTAAATCATGATGGTGTTTTCGGAAATGACCTTCTTTTCCAGCTGTGCCGGGATCAGGATCAGGTCAATGGCGTCTTGGACGCGCACCTGCTGCACAAAAATGGTGACGCGGGTATCGGCGCGCACATCCTTGTCGAGGATGAAATTGATGCTGGTATCACGCGACAGTGCTTCGAGCACGGTACGCAGGCCGGTGTCGCGGAACTGCAGGGTGATCGGGCGTTCCTGGCGGGACTTGAGCACCGGAACCGAGGTGCCGAAAGCCATGCGCTGGCTGTCGATCTTGCGGCGCAGCTCGGCAACCCCTTTGATGTCCGGGTTGAGCAGCGTGATTTTGCGCAGCATGGTTTCCGCGTCCTGCCATTGGCCGTTGGCTGAAAGCTTTTCGGCCTCGCGCAGATCAATGGTGAGCTGGCGGTCGCGGGCGATGCTCTCGGCCACCTGCGTAATCCGCGAATTGCTGCTGTCGATGCCGCGGCTGCGGCGGACCAGACTGTCGGCGTCGTTGAGCCGGCCCTCGCGGCGCGCTTTTTCAGCGGCTTCGAGCAGGGTGTTCATGATGGCGTCACGCTGACGCCGGAAAGCCGTCCGGTACTGGGTGTCCGACGGCGACTCTTTCATCGCCAGGCGCAGTGTCTCGAGACCGTCCTCGAACTGGCCGTTTTCAATTTGCGAAGTGCCGTCTTTGTAGAGACGCTCGGCCGCACAGCCGCCGAGCAGGGAAACGGCGAGTGCCGCGACAGTGAGGATTTTGTGGATTTTCATGGTCGTGACTTTCATTTGCCCGCGGCAAGGTTCTGCGGGGTGTCGAGCGGTATGTAGCGGAGATAAACCGTCGACGCATCAATGCGTTCGACGTTGTAAGTCTGGTCAATGATGTCGCCGGCCCGCGCACGGATCAGGCGTTCACCGGCGGTGAGATAGACCACCACTCCTTCCGGGCTTTCCATGCGGCCCGAGTAGGTGAAGGGCAGCGGCG
>JBILYA010000039.1:0-11051 GCA_044378065.1 Burkholderiales bacterium
TCAGCAAGGCCGCCGTGCATCATTTCACCCATCAGGCCTTTTTTCTTGTTCAGCGGGTTGACCAGCACGCGGTCGCCGGCTTTCCAGCCTGAAACGCCGGCGCCGACTTCAAGGATTTCGCCGGCGAGGTCGAGGCCGATGATCATCGGGAAGGGCACCTTGATGCCGGGCATGCCGCGCACCGTGAAGACATCGTGGTAATTGAACGAGGTGGCTTTGACCCGGATGACAACATGGCCTTCGCAGACCGTGGGATCGGGGAAATCGGTCACGTATTCCAGTTTATCGAGACCGCCGTGTTCGCGAAGGACGACTGCTTTCATTGCATTTCTCCGTTGGGTGATATGTGTGGGGCTGTGCCGGTTGCAAGCGCGGAGGGCGCTTCGGCAACAGTGTAATTATGAATCCTGATCCGCGATTCGCCTAACCCAAAACGCGGTTGACGTCGGTGGCAATGCGTGTTCCGCCGACGCCGTAAACGTGGATGGAAACCGCCACTTCCGGACTGGCATTGGCGATGCGGTGTATACCGATCTGGTCGGCATCAAAACTGAGGGTTCCTCTTTCGCGCACTGAGCTTCGCAGGGGACGGGGAGGGGCATTGTTGCCGGAGGTTTCGTAAAAGGTTTCGACGATGGTGCCACTGTAGACCGCGACGCCGCACCAGGTGTGATGTCCGTGAATGGGGCTCTGCTGGCCGCTGCCCCAGGCAATGGAGACGATGGTGTAACGGTCTGCGGGATCGGCATAAACCACGTGCCGCGTGTAATGGTCGTGGCCGGCGCGCTGCTGCTCGGGCGGCAGCCAGGGGCCGGCGGAGACCGCTTCACCCAGTGCGTCCTTCACGGCTTGCGGGAGCACCTGGCCGGGAGCGGCGACGGCGGCGTCAAGGCGGTGAATCAGCTGCTGAAGGGGTGCTTGCATGGTCAGGCGCCTGCGGTGATTGCAAAATTCATCACGGCGCTGCTGTTCATGATGGCTTTGAGCACCATGTCGCGGGCGGCTTCAATCTGTTCGCGGCAGATCTGTTCCGCCGTGGCACCGTCACCGCGAACCAGCGCGCGCAGCAGGATGCGATGTTCATGCTGCATTTCCTGAGACCGGTTGCGGGCGCCGAGGCCAAGATGCAGCAGTCGCGTCATTTCGTCGAGTAGCTGGTCGATCGAGTGTACGAGGCGGGCATTGCCGGCTGCATGGGCAATCGCCACGTGGAATTCCTTGTTGGCTTCAAGGAAGCGCGCAATGCTTTTCGGTTCGTCGGACTGGTAGCCCGCCCTGCAGATTTCGTCGAGAAGGCGAAGGCGTTTGGCGTCGACGCGACCTGCTGCCAGCCGGGCGGCGGGGGGTTCGAGCAGCAGCCGCAGTTCAAAAACATCCTGAATGTCTTTCAGTGTGACCGGCGTAACCATATAACCCCGCCGCGGAATGGCGCGTACTAGACCGTCGTGGGCCAGTCGCGACAGCGCCATGCGCACCGGTGCCTTGCCCAGTTTGTACTGGGCGCATAGCTGGGCTTCGGAGATTTCACTGCCCGGCGCGAACAGACAGCAGATGATGTCGTGTTTCACGCGTTCGTAAGCGCGTTCGCTGAGCAGGGGGATTGTTTTAACGGTGGCTGCCATTTTGTGAAATCTTAGAAGCTGATCTCTGACATGTCAACGAGGAATTTGGCGACACCGGCAGCTGTCCATTGCATGGTTATCCGTTGTTTGAAAACCGGGCGGTGTCGGCAACAAGACCGCATCGTGAAAACCCGCCTTGCGCCATGCTGTCGCACTCACCACAATGCCGGTATTACTCCGAATCCAAGTTTTCTCTCAAAAGACCGGTCGTGATGAAAGCCTTAGCCATGCCCGGCCCCTGGATGGTCGTTGCCGTTGCGACCCTCGCCCAGATGATCGTGGCGATGTCGAATATCCTGCTGCCCACGATCGCGCCGAAATTGGCCGAGGCGCTGGGCGTCAGTCCCATCCTGATCGGTTATCAGGTCAGCCTGACCTTCGGCGTGGCCACGCTGGCGACAATGATCGGCGGCAATGTCGTGTTGCGTTATGGCGCGGCCCGCGCCACCCAGTTGTCGATCCTTTGCTGCGGTGTCGGCATGCTGCTGTTTGCGGTGCCGGATGTCGCTGCGATTGCGCTGGGGTCGGCGGCGATCGGCATGGGTATGGGCATGATCAATCCCGCTGCAGCCCACATGCTGGTCACCTATACGCCGCCCGCGAGACGCAACATCATGTTTTCGATCAAGCAGACCGGTGTTCCGGTTGGCGGCGTCATCACGGCGCTGACGGCTCCGGGTATCGCGGTGCATTTCGGTTATCGCTGGTCTCTGCTGGTGGTGGGTGTGCTCATCGCCGGTTTGCTGGTTTTCATGCAGCGTTATCGTGCGCAATGGGACAGTGACCAGCGCGGCAACGGCGGCGGAGAAAAATCCGCCTTTGGCGGTGTCCCGCTGGTCTGGCAGCGGAGCAGTCTGCGCTGGGTTTCTCTGGTGGCAATGATTTTTTCTGGCATCCAGCGCATTGTGCTCAGCTTCACGGTGATTTATCTGGTGGCCGAGGGCGGTCTGGGGCTGGTCGAGGCGGGCGTCATGCTCTCGGTAGTGCAAGTGGGCGGTTCGGCATCACGGATCTGCTGGGGCTGGATGGCCGACCGTCTGGGCAGCAGCCTGACCGTGCTGATGATCATCTGCATTGTGTCGCTGACCTCCACGCTGATTCTGGTGTACTTCGATCCCGGCTGGAACCGCGCATTGATCTACCTGCTGTTTTTTGTCATCGGTGCAACCGCCGTTGGCTGGAACGGGGTGTTTCACGCGGAGGCTGCGCGGCTCAGTCCGCAGGGCATGGCCAGCGTGGTCGCGGCGGGGACCACGTTTTTCGTGTTTGCCGGCGTGCTGATCGGACCGGCGGCCTTTGCCGCGGCTTATGGCGGCATCGGCAGTTACAGCCAGACTTTCCTGTTGGTTCCGGTGATCTCGCTGGTGGCGCTGGGACTGCTGGCGCTGGCTCAGCGCGCTGCGATACGCGACAAGGGCGCTGCATGAGCGTGCCGGCGGCAGGGGATGCCGCTGCTGTTCAGCCACCGGTTCCGGTGGTGGTGCTGGCCACGACGGCTGCGCAAATTGCTTCGGCCATGGGCATTGCCATTTTTCCGGTGATGGCACCGCATCTGGCACGCATGCTGGATGTTGATGCTTCCTACGTTGGTTACCAGATCAGTCTGCTGTTCGGTGCGGCGATGCTGGCTTCCGGTTATGTCGGCACCGTGGTGCTGCGCTGGGGCGCCTGCAGGACCATGCAGGTTGCACTGTGGCTTTCCGCAGCGGGAATGGTTGCCGCACTGTCGGGGCAGTTGTGGGTGATGCCAATCGCGGCGCTTTGCATCGGCGCCAGCAACGCACTCGCGGCTGCAGGCGCCGCCCATCTGCTGTTCCGTTTCAGTCCGCCGCAGCATCGCAACCTGATTTTTTCGATCAAGCAGACCGGGGTGCCGCTGGGCTGGGCAACCATTGCGCTGGTGGCGCCGACATTGACACTGTCTTTCGGCTGGCGGATGCCGCTGCTGGCAATACTGGCCTATGCCGTGGCCACGGCGCTGCTGCTCGGGCGCTGGCGCCGTTTCTGGGATGATGACCGCGATCCACATGCGGCGGGACAGACACATCTGTTGACCGGCGTGTTTGTCTTGTGGCGATACAAGACGCTGCGGTATCTCGGATTCGCCGCCTTCTTTTTTTCGCTTGTGCAGCTTTGTGTCGGCACCTTTACGGTCAATCTGCTGGTGCATGACGTGGGCTACAGTCTGGTTGCCGCCGGCGTGATGCTGTCGCTGGTGCAGGCTGCCGGCATGGCCGGCCGTCTGTCCTTTGGCTGGCTGGCCGATCGCAGCGGCCACGCGATTTCGGTGCTGATCCTGACCAGCGTTGCTGCCGCGGCGGGATGCATCATCAGTGTATTCATTTCGACATCGTGGCCGACAGCGGTTCTGGGACTGTTCTACGCATTGTTCGGCGTCGTGGCCTACGGCTGGAACGGCGTGATGCATGCACAGATTGCACGGTTAAGTCCTCCAGGCATGGTCAGCGTGGCAACGGGGGGCGTGATGGTATGGATATTTGCCGGCATTCTGGTCGGCCCCGCGTTGTTTGCGGCAGCCTATCGGGGCGTCGGCAGCTATACCCAGATGTTCGGCTATCTGGCGGCGGGCGCATTGATCAGTGCGGCGCTGGCGGCGTTTGCCGTGCGCGCGGATCGCGCTTCATGAGCGCAAGGGAAGAGGCCTATCCGCCACGAACGGTCGCTGCTGTAGTGGGAGCGACGACTGCGGCGCAGGTTGCCGGAGCCATGGGTGCGGCGGTGTTTCCGGTGATCGCGCCGGAACTGGCTCGAACTCTTGGCGTCGAGTCTTCGCTGATCGGCTATCAGATGAGCGTGATTTACGGCGCTGCGATGCTCGGGTCGATGCTGTTTACCTGGATGGTTGCGCGGTACGGCGGTTGCCGGACAACACAGGTCGGCATGGCCTGTTGTGTCATCGGCATGGCGGTGGCGCTGCACGGCAGCGTGTGGTCGCTGGTGATTGCCTCGGTATTTATCGGGGCGGCGATGAGCATCAATCTGCCGGCGGCGGCGCATCTGCTGTTCCGCTTCAGTCCGCCACAACACCGCAATTTCATTTTTTCACTGAAGCAGACCGGTGTGCCGCTGGCCTGGGCGCTGATGGCGGTGATTGCCCCGGCTGTCACGCTGGCCTGGGGCTGGCGCTGGGCGCTGGTATCGGTGCTGCTGTCTGCGCTGATCACAATGCTGGCGATGCAACTGCCACGCCGTGGCTGGGATGATGATCGCCGTCCCGATTTGCCGGTACAGGCGCGTGTTTTCGATGGAGTGCTTCTGGTGTGGCGTATGCCGGCCTTGCGCTGGCTGGGTGTTGCCTCGTTCTGCCTCGCTTTCATCCAGTTGTGCGTCAGCACCTTTACCGTGGTCATGCTGGTCGGCGAGGGCGGTTACACGCTGGTCGAGGCGGGGTTGATGCTGTCGGTGGCGCAGATATTCGGCGTGCTGGGTCGTATCGCCTGGGGCTGGTTCGCCGATCGCAGCGGCGACTGCATGGCCGCCCTGCAGTACCTGACTCTGGGGTCGGTCGCCTGCTGCGCCGCAGCGTTTTTTTTCACGCCGGGCTGGCCGGTTTGGCTGACCGCCTTGCTCTACGCGGTTTTTGGTGCGACGGCGATCGGCTGGAACGGGCTCTACACCGCGGAGGTGGCGCGACGCAGTCCGCCTGGGCAGGTGAGTCTGGTGACGGGCGGCGCGATGGTCTGGAATTTCGCCGGTATCCTGACCGGGCCGACGGCCTTTACGCTGGCCTACAAAGGCATCGGCAGTTACACAACCACATTCGGTACGGTGATCGTCATCGCTGTGCTGACTTTATTTGCATTGCATGCCGGCAAGCGTGCGATGCGGGACGGACACTGAATCGATGGAATCGCTTTCCGACTGGCAACTGCTGTTCTGTAGCCTCGTGGTGACGTTGGCATTTGCCGTTCGCGGCGGTACCGGATTCGGCGGCGGTGCCATTGCAGTGCCGATGCTCGCACTGGTGTTTCCGCTGCAGGTGACGGTGCCGGTAGTGACCGTGCTCAACATGTTGTCGTCGATCGGACACGGCATCGCCGATTGGCGGCACATCGTCTGGCGTGCCATCTGGCACATCATTCCTGGCAGCCTGATCGGGGTGTTGATCGGGCTTTATTTTCTCGGGTCTTTTGATTCCAGGCCGCTGGGGCGTGCGCTTGGCATTTTTGTCATGCTGTACGCGCTGTACATGATGCTGCTGGCCGGGCGCGAGGTGCCAGTGCCGAAACGGTGGCTGCCGGCGGTGACTGTGCTGACCAGTACTTCCGCCGGTTTTATCGGCGCATTGTTCGGCGGGGCAGCTGGGCCCTTGTACGTGATTTACCTTAATGCACTGCGTCTCGGGCGTGATGCATTCCGTGTGACGATCACTTCGATCATGCTGTTTCAGGGCGTCACGCGCATGGCGGGTTATGCCTTGATGGGTCTGTATGACCGGCATGTCCTGATGCTTCTTGCGGCGGCATTGCCGACCATGTTGTTGGGCTCATGGCTGGGGGCCAGGCTGATCCGGCGCGTCAATGCCGAGCGGTTCAATCTCGTGATTGGCGTGGTCCTGCTGGCGAGCGGCGGCGCGCTGCTGATCAAGTAAAAATGAGCGAACTGGGTTACGCGCAGTTTGCCTGGCTGGCGGCGGTGATCTTCGGCGCTTTTGTCGTGCGCGGCATGTCGGGATTCGGTGCGGGCATGATCGCAGTACCCTTGCTGGCCTTTGTGATTCCGCTGCAATTGGCTGTGCCCCTGTGCAGCCTGTTGGTGTTCGTGCTGTTCGTCATCCTGCTGATCCGTGATCATCGGCAAGTCGTCTGGCCGGAACTGTGGCTGCTGGTGCCGCCGACCATCATCGGCGCGGTGCTCGGGCTGTGGCTTTTTGCCGTGCTCGACAACCGGGTTCTGGTGACGATGCTGGGCGGTTTTCTGGTGCTGTATTCGCTGTACATGCTGACCGTCAGCTTTCTTGGATTGCCCCAGTTGCGTTGCTCGACGCGATGGTCATGGCCGGCGGGATTCTTCGGCAGTTTTTTCGATACGCTGTTCGGCGGGGGTGGCGGCACTCTGGTGGTGATTTATGTCAACGCCCGTGGCGTGACCCGCGCCGGATTCAAGGCGACGGTGGCCGCATTGTGGTTTTTCGAGATGATTGCGAGGATCGGCGGTTATGCCTGGTCCGGCTTTTATGACCGCACGGTTTTGTTGCTATTTGCCGCGCTGTTGCCGCTGATGTGGGCCGGCACGGTGGCGGGCGAACGCCTCGGCAACAAGGTCAACAGCGAGACGTTTGCGAGAGTGCTGGCGGTGATGCTGCTGGCCAGCGGGCTGAGCCTGCTGGCGAAGTAACGCAGGAGAGGATCAGCGCAGGAAAATGACGACGGGGAAGACTGAAACCGCGAGCGCCAGCACCAGCCACTCCAGATTGTTGCGCTTCAGCCAACCGGTGAAGTGGAGAATCAACACCACAATCGCGATTGCATAAAAAGCGTAAAACGCCATTTGCAGTACTCCCTGTTATTTGTGCGCAGGATAACCGAATTTGCTGTAAGCCGCCATTTTGGCGTGGTTGATGTGGGGTGCGTCATCGCGTTTTTTTGATCATGTGGAATTCAAATTCACCAATGGCAATTTGACGCTGAGTCCCACTCGGCTTCTGGCTTGTATCGCGCAATGCGGGGTTGGTGGCCTGGAGTTTCATCGGGATCGTGCGGCTATCCAATTCATGCGGAAATTTGCATATCTAGGCTTTTGTTTATGGCTTTGTTTATTGGGGATTCACCGCCATTACGAATGGGCTGACATTGACTGTAGTGCCGGATTTCATAACCTATTGTTTATATTGATAATTTATTTCATCATGCGGCTTGTTGTTGAGTCAGTAGCTTGCGAGTGGTTTCTAAGAAAAAACTGAAGGTCATGTTGTCAATATCATGATTATCAGAGCAAAATACCGGTTCTGCCCTCGACTGTACTCAATGCAAGTTTTTGCAGGAGTTTCTGTGGCGCGCATCGCGGTATTCAATCAGAAGGGCGGCGTCGGCAAGACGACGACGACGCTCAATCTCGCCGGGTTGCTGATCCGACGCGGTGATGATCCATTAGTGATCGACCTGGATCCGCAGGCCCACCTGACTGCCGTCTGCGGCGTTGTGGTACCGCGAGCTGAAGTCAGTCTTTACGGTCTTTATGCGCATGGTGCGCCTTTGTCAGCGCTGACCTGCGCCACGCGCAACGGCTGGAAGCTGGTGCCTTCGCATCTTGAGCTGTCCAAGGTGGATACCCAGTTCGGCAAAGGCCCGGCCTCACTGAACCGGCTGTCTCTGGCGCTGGAGCGCGAGCCGGCGACGCGCCCCGTGCTGATGGATTCCTGCCCGATGCTGGGCGTGCTTTCACTGAGCAGCGTGTTTGCGGCTGATGGCGTGCTGATCCCGATTTCGGCGGATTATCTGGCGATGAAGGGGGCGTTGCAGATGGAGCGCACGCTCAAGGCGCTGGAGCATGTGCTGAAGCGGAGGGTGCCACGTCGTTACCTGATCACCCGTTACGATTCAAGACGGCGCATGGCTGTCGACATCGAGCGCCAGTTACGTGAGCGGTATGGCGATGAGGTCTGTGCCACGCGCATTGCCGAAAACGTCAGCCTGGCGGAAAGCCCGGCGAACAATCAGGATGTGTTTGATCACGCGCCCGCGAGCCGCGGCGCACAGCATTACACCGAACTGCTGGATGAACTGGTGGTTGCGGGATTCATGCATGCGGCAGCGGCTAAAACCCGGCCTGCCGCGCGCAGCGTGCCTGCGGGTGCGCGTACTGCACTGACGACGGAGCGGCAATCCGCTGTGCAGCGGCAGGTGGCCGCCGGTCCGAAACTGGTGCATGCCCGGCAAACCGGCAGCTGAGTTCCCGGTCAGAGTGCTAGGGCCTGAGATCAGCCCCGATCGTCCTGCTTGCTGATCAGGGAAATCATGCTTTCAAGATCAACACCGTCACTACGGTTGCCCGCGGTGATCTCGTTGCATTCCAGAATTTCGCAGTGCTGGTAAATCTGCCGGATGCGGGTTTCGGCTTCTTCCCGTGTGCGTGATTGCACCACCAGATTGTCCACTGTCATGCCGCCGCGGGTTTTGATGCGGAATCCGTATTTCGTCATCTCGGTCATGCGCACCCCCGTCGGTCCGGGTTTCAGGAAGGGTCGGGCTTCAGCTCGCTGCGGAAACGTTTGAAATTCTGCACGTAATGATCGGCGATGCGGTTGATTCGCGCGATTTCCTCAGGGGAAAGCTGGCGCACCACTTTGCCGGGCATACCGAGCACCATTGAGCCATCCGGAATTTCCTTGCCTTCACCGATGAAAGCGCGGGCGCCGATCAGGCAGTTCTTGCCGATTTTGGCGCCATTGAGAATCACCGCGCCGATGCCGACGAGGCTGCCTTCACCGATGGTGCAGCCGTGCAGCATCGCCATATGGCCGACGCTGACGTTTTTCTCCAGCGTCAGCGGGAAACCGGGGTCGGCATGCAGCACCGAGCCGTCCTGCACCTGCGAGTTCTCGCCGATGGTGATCAGCTCGTTGTCGCTGCGCAGCACGCAGTTCCACCAGATACTGGCGTTGTTTTCCAGGGTGACGCTGCCGATGACCGTGGCGGTGGGGGCGATCCAGTAATCACCCTTACATACGACCTTGCGTTCGCCGAGGCTGTATTTCATCGCGGCTGTCCCCGTGATCAGAAGCCGACAGCCTGGCCGTCGGTGCGGCGTTCGGAAGCGGCGAAATAACCGTCTTCCATCTTGTAGATCAACTGGGCGCGGCCGAAATCGGTGGACCAGCGGTCGGCCTGCGGCATGTCATGGCCACGGGCGCGTAGTTCGGCAATCGTTTCTGCAGAGACGCCGTGTTCGATACCGACTTTGAGGCCGGTGTCGATGCGCCAGCGCGGCGCGTCAGCGGCGGCTTGCGGATTCTGTGCGTAATCGACCATGCGCGAAACCACCTGCATATGGCCTTGGGCCTGCATCGAACCGCCCATGACACCGAAACTCATCAGCGGCTTGCCGTTTTTGGTCAGGAAGCCGGGGATGATGGTGTGGAAGGGGCGCTTGCGCGGCGCGACGACGTTGGCGTGTTCCGGCTTCAGGCTGAAACCGTAACCGCGGTTCTGCAGGCTGATACCGGTGCCGGGTACTACAATACCGGAACCGAAGCCGGCAAAGTTCGACTGGATGTAGGACACCATCATGCCGGACTCGTCGGCGGCGGTCAGGTAAACCGTGCCGCCCTTGGACGGGTTGCCGAAAGTCGGTGCCTGCGCTTTTTTCATGTCGATCAGCTGCGCGCGTTTTTTCAGATAAGCCTTGTCGAGCATTTCAGCCGGCTTGATTCGCATTGTCGCCGGATCGGAGACGTATTCATTGATATCGGCAAAGGCCAGCTTCATCGCCTCGATCTGCAGGTGCATGCTGTCCGTGGAGTCGACCGGCAGCTTGGCGACGTCGAAGTTTTCGAGTATCCCGAGCGCGATCAGCGCGGCGATGCCCTGGCCGTTGGGCGGAATCTCGTGCAGCGTGTAGCCGCGGTAATCAATGCCGATGGGTTCGACCCAGTCCAGCGTGTGGCTGGCGAGATCATCCATGGTCATTGCGCCGCCGTGCTGTTTGGACCAGGCGACGATTTTCTCGGCAAGGTCGCCTTTGTAGAACGCTTCGCCTTTGGTTTCAGCAATGCGGGCGAGGGTTTTGGCCTGCGCCGGGAAAGAGAATTTTTCTCCGGGCAGGGGTGCGCGTCCGCGCGGCATGAAAGCTTCGGCAAAACCCGGCTGGTTTTTCAGTTCCGGAACCTGATTGGCCCACAGGCGGGCGATGGTCGGCGTGACCATATAGCCGTCGCTGGCGTATTTGATCGCCGGTTCAAACAGGTCGGCGAAAGGCAGCTTGCCGAACTTTTGCGACATTTCCGCCCAGGCAGCAACGCAGCCCGGTACGGTTACCGAATCCCAGCCGCGTTGCGGCATCGCCTGCGCACCTTTGAAACGGTCCGGGGTCCAGCCGGCCGGTGAACGGCCGGAAGCATTCAGTCCGTGCAGCTTCTTGCCGTCCCAGAGAATGCAGAAGGCATCGCTGCCGATACCGTTGCTGGTCGGTTCCAGTACGGTCAGTGAAATCGCTGTGGCGAGGATCGCGTCAACGGCGTTGCCGCCCTTGAGCAGCATGCGCAGGCCGGCCTGCGCGGCGAGCGGTTGCGAGGTGGCGACGGCATTGCGCGCCAGTATCGGCATGCGCTGGGAAGTGTAGGGGAACTGAAAATCGAGAGTGGTCATGATGAGGGGGTTCAAAAAAGAAAAACGGGGCACGAAGCCCCGAATTCTAACCTACGCAGTGCGTTACAGCCCCGTTACTGCGCTTCAATGCCGGCGGCGCGTA
>JBILYA010000380.1:0-2778 GCA_044378065.1 Burkholderiales bacterium
AATCTGAGCGTAAACATTGTTGTCAAAGCCGCGCATCAACAAGCCGATATAGGTGCCCAGTACCACTAGCGGCGTGGCCAGAAGCACGCTGAAGGGCAGCGACCAACTCTCGTACTGCGCGGCCAGAAGCAGAAAGACGAAAATGAGGGCCAGCCCAAAAATGAAGACCGCCTGTCCGGAGGCTTTTTTCTCCTGATACGTCAGGCCGGTCCATTCGTACCCGAAGCCAGCAGGCAGGATGGTGCGGGCGACATCCTCCATGGCAGCCACCGCCTGAGCGGAACTGAATCCTGGGGCGGGTGCCCCCGTGATTTCGGTGGCTCGGAACAAGTTGTAGCGGGTCGTAAAGGCGGGGCCGCTGGTCTGAGTGATGGTCACGAGAGTGTCGAGCGGTACCATCTCGCCGGCCTTGTTGCGGACGCGGAATTTGGCGATGTCCTGCGGCTTGCTGGTGAACTCCGGTTCCGCTTGAAGGTAAACGCGGTAGACACGGCCAAAGCGGTTGAAATCGTTGACATACGCTCCGCCTAGATACGCCTGTAAGGTGGCGTAGACATCCGTCACGCTCACTCCGAGAACGCGGCATTTCTCGCGATCAAGGTCCACCTTGACTTGAGGCACCTGCGGGCGGAAGCCGGTGTAAAGGCGGGCGAGCTCGGGGCGTTTGGAGGCTTCCATCAAGAACTGGCGGGTCATGTCGGCCAGTTCGTTAACGGTGCCGCCAGCCCGGTCCTGCAGTTCAAACGTGAAGCCAGAAGCATTGCCGTATCCGGGCAGCGAAGGCGGGCCGAACGCGAGGATCCGCGCTTCCGGCATTTGGGCGAACTGAACCATGAGTTTGCGCAGGATGCCTTTGACGTGCGTCTGGCGGGTGGTTCGCTCGTTCCAGTCTTTCAGGCTGACGAAGAAAGTGAAGCTATTGGAGGACGAGACGCCGGACATGATACTGAAGCCGGAGATGTTGAGAAAGGAACTGATGCCTTCTGTCTCGTTGAGGATGGCTTCGACTTGTTTACTGACGGCCTTGGAGCGCTGCAGCGAGGCGGCGTCGGGCAGTTCGCCGGAGATAAAAAAGTAACCTTTGTCCTCGTCGGGAATAAACCCACCGGGGACCTGCTTCCCGAGAATGAGAATACCGACCACGGCGGCCACCAACAGCAGCATGGCGCGGGCCGACCGGCGGACCAAGAATCCCACCACGCCCGTGTAACGCGACGT
Source organism: Burkholderiales bacterium (assembly GCA_044378065.1). Taxonomy (GTDB): domain Bacteria; phylum Pseudomonadota; class Gammaproteobacteria; order Burkholderiales; family SG8-41. The sequence goes on from JBILYA010000380.1 coordinate 1,219, forward strand.
GAGGGCATCAAAGCCTTTGTTGAACCCGCGGAAAAACACGCCCAGCGGCCCGCGCTGTGGCTTGGGCGGACGCAGCAACATCGCCGCCAGCGCCGGACTCAGCGTCAGCGCGTTGATCGCCGAAAAAACCACCGAGGCCGCAATCGTGATCGCAAACTGCTGATAGAGCGTGCCCGTCAGTCCAGGCATAAAAGCGACCGGCACAAAAACCGCACAGAGAATCAGCGCAATCGCCACCACCGGGCCAGATACTTCTTTCATGGCCCGCTTCGTCGCCTCCACCGGCGTGTGACCATGCTCAAGATGATGCATCACCGCCTCCACCACCACAATCGCATCATCCACCACAATGCCAATCGCCAGTACCAACCCAAATAACGTCAAAGTATTAACCGAAAATCCGAGCAACGGAAAAACCATGAACGTGCCCAATAGGGCCACCGGAACCGTCAACATCGGAATCAACGTCGCCCTGAAACTCTGCAGGAAAATGAAGACGACCAAAATGACCAATACCAATGCCTCAAATAATGTGTGCACAATCGACTCCATCGACGCCGTGATCGGCAGGGTGGAATCAAGTGTGATCTCGACCTGGATGTCAGGTGGAAAGGACTTCTCCATCTCCGCGAGCCGCTGCTTGATCTCTTTCGCTGTGGCCAACGCATTCGCGCCCGGCGCCAGATAAATCCCCAGCGCCGCCGCCGGGGCACCCATCACGCTGGCGCTGCTCTTGTACACCTGCGCCCCCATCTCAATGCGCGCCACGTCCTTTACCTTCACTTGTGATCCGTCTGAGTTCGAACGAACGATGATTTCTTCAAACTCCTTCGGTTCCTGCAACAAGCCGCTGGCCACGACGTTGTATTGAAACTCTTGCCCTTGCTTCGCCGGCTCAGCGCCGACCAGCCCAGCCGCCGCCTGAGCGTTTTGTTCGCGCACAGCAGCAATCACATCCGCCGGCGTCAGTCCCAGTGAAGCTAGTCGGTCCGGGTCAATCCACAGCCGCATGGCATAGTCCTGCACCGTGAAATTTTTCACGTCTCCCACTCCTTTGACCCGCGCAATGGCGTCGATCATGTTGATCGTCGCATAGTTGGAAAGAAAGACTTCGTTATACGTCCCCTTAGGCGAGAGCAAGCCAATCACCATCAACAAGTCCGGGCTCGATGTCTTGACGCTGACGCCTTCCCGGGTCACGGATTCAGGCAGCCGGGGGAACGCCAGTGAGGCGCGGTTCTGCACGTTGACCTGATTGAGGTTGACGCTCGTGCCAAGGTCAAAGGTGGCGCTGAGCGACATCGATCCATCCGCCGCATTGACGGACCGCATGTAGAGCATGTCTTCAACCCCATTGATCTGGGCTTCCAGGGGCGTAGCCACCGACGCTTCGACCGCTTCCGATTCGGCGCCGCGGAAGTTGGCGGTCACATTGATGACCGGTGGACTGACCTCAGGGTATTCCGAGATGGGTAGCCGCAGCAGGGTGAAGGCGCCGATGATCACCATTAAAATGGAAATCACCATCGCAACGATGGGGCGGCGTATGAAAAATTCAGC
>JBILYA010000381.1:0-2773 GCA_044378065.1 Burkholderiales bacterium
CAAAAGCCGTCACCAGCAGATTGGGAATCGGGCCGCCGGGTTGCGACGATTTGGCGATGACACGCAGGCCACGCAGACCGCCAATCGGGACCCACACCACACGGCTGATGGTGACGGTATCCACGGTCGGCGTCGGAGGAGTTACCGGCGGTGTAACGGGCGGCGTCACGGGCGGGGTGACCGGCGGCGTCACCGGCGTGGTAAAGGTCGGCGGTGCCGGCGGTGCTTCGGCAGCGACCGTGATCAGCGCCTGCACACAGGAACCGTTCTGCAGCACCAACGGCGCGACGCACACCGGCGGCGACACCGGCTGCATGCAGCTGGTATTGCCCGCGGCAGCGCCTTTCGCGCAGTAAGCAATCTGCGGCGTGGCGCGGATCGGCAACACGTCCGGATCGGCCGGCGGCCAGGCCAGCACGCTGGCATCGCCGTTGAAGTCATACACCGCGGGCTCGGCAGTGCCAATGCGCGTCATATACGACAGGACACGGTTGCGCACATCGCTCAGCGGTGCTGCGCTGAATTTCGGATCGTTGTAAGTGCCGACCGGAATATTGCGGGCCTGGGTCCGCGGATCGAGGCCTTCAAAGGGATAAGGGTCGAGCGGCTGCGGCGTGGTCTCACAACCATCCTTGCAACCACCGGGGCTCAGGCGACGGTCGAGGGTCCACGGCATTGAGGTAAAGAAAAACGGCATCGTGGTCTTGGTCAGGTCGACCTCGACCATCTCCGGCATGCCGATACCACCGAGGCCGCCCATGCCGAGAATGCCGTTGGCAATCGGGAACAGGTATTCGCCGTTGGTCGCCTTGTTGCCGCGGATGTCCACGGTCACCGGCTCGTAGCCGGCAGCACGCGCGGCGAGCAGATGCCCGGTACGCATGATGATTTCGCGCGGCAGCGGGCTCAGAACACCGAAGATGTCATTCAGCGACACCGCCCGCGCACTCTGGTTGTTCGGGCAGAAGCCGTTGCCCAGACGCGCATCGGCACGCAGGTGGATACAGGGGTTTTCGCGTTCGCGCGCGCCCTCGAGGAAGTCGAGGTTGTATTTCAGCTTCCAGATGTTGTTGCCGACACCGGCGACCAGGCCGTTGGCGATACCGCAATCGTTGCCGATTTTGGTCACGGTGTCGCAGCCTTTGGTCGTACCCAGCGGTTTTTCATGGGGTTGGTTCTGCTCCGGGTCATAATGCACCGTCCAGAACAGCACATCGGGTGGGAGCGTCGAGTAGCCGATGAACAGGCCGCGGATACGCAGGTTGTTGAAGCCCGGCGCATCGAGTTCGACTTCATCGGGCGCGAGATAATCGGGTTGGGTCAGTGCGGTCTTGGTCGCCATCGCCACCGAAGTGGTCGAAGTGTGGAAGGACAGGAAACGCGCGCCGTTCACGACCTCGTAGTTGCCCTCGAGATTGATATGGTCGCCGACCTTGATCGGCGCCATGCGCCGTGAATCCTCAACCGGGGTATTAGGCAGGGCCGGGCGGTTGGTGTGGGGGCACAGCGCATCATTCAGCCCGGTGGCCGTAGAGCGGGTGACGCCACCGGCAACCGCCAGCGACGCATCCGCCCCTGTGCCCTGTGCCGGCAAACCGGCCCAGCTACGGGGCAGCGTGCTGGGGATGCACATCGGATAACCGGTGACTGCCATGTTGGTGTAGTTATCCGGATCAAGAGCGAAACGCGGATCGGGACTGCAATTCTCGGATCCGGTCGCGCAGCCGAGGCCCTGTTGTACGGTATGGCGTGAAGACGGGTCGTTCATCCGCGCCAGCAGGCCGGTGCCGGGATCGACTCCATTGACCGACGGCGTACCGTTGATGCGCAGATAACCGTCGGTGTGATTGATATAGGTGACCACACCCGAGACACTCTCGCGGCCCTTTTCCAGGAACAGATCGCCGGCGATGACATTGCCATTGCGCGTGCGGTTGGCGGCGACGAAAGCAAAACCGCCCTTGCCGCTGGTGTTACAGGTATCGGATTTGGCCAGACCGGTCTGCCCCAGCGCCTTGCAGGCGGCGGGCGCCTGATCGACCAGTTGCCACAAGGTCAGCCGGTTCGCCGGCAGATCCGCCAGCAGGTTGCGCGGGATGATGATCGACTGGCCACCGACCACTATGGTGCCGCCCGACCAGTAATCGCCGGGAGTCGTCAGCGACAGGTGCTGGATTTCACCGGAAATCGGCGCCGCAGTGGCGGCAGCAGCGGCCTGAGCCACCGACGGCATCAGAGCGCTGACCAAAGCCAGTGCAGCCAACAAAGGGCGGAACATCCCGATGGCCGAAACGGCTTGAACGGGCTTCAGCGATTCCTGAATTTGCGATAACGGTTGCGGATTCATCGACGGCCTTCCGATCGAAAAATATTAAAAACAATAAATTGGGCAAAAATGGGCTTAACCCAAAACTGACCGGCATATTATTGTTTTTATCATTTATTGACAAGGGCTGGCTTTCACTTTTTTTATTAGTTCCGGTCATTTTTTGTATCTTATTGTTTTATATGATATTTAATAGATTGGTGGCAGATCGTCGAAATGAATCCAAAAGAAAAAAGGCACCCGAAGGTGCCTTTTTGAGCCCTTGCAAGCCGACAGGTCGGCTGCGGCTTATAGGGTGCCGCCCACCATTCAGCGCGCCGACACTTCAAATTCCGCAGAGGTCGCCAGCGTTACCCCGTTGATCTGGCTACTCACAGTCACATTCGCCGGACAACCGCGCACCGGAAAAGCAAGGTTAGTGGCGCGGATTACATAGCTGCCGTAGCC
>JBILYA010000383.1:0-2738 GCA_044378065.1 Burkholderiales bacterium
AAGGTCAACAAGTCAAATTGGGCACTGACGATTGAACAGGCGCCGTTCGAGGCCTATGCCGTGACCTGCGGTGTCACCTTCACCTTCGGCGGCGTCAAGGTCAACGGCGAAGGCAATGTTGAAGACACCGCCGGCAAAGCGATTCCCGGGCTTTATGCCGCGGGCGAAATGGTCGGCGGGCTGTTCTATCACAACTATCCCGGCGGCACCGGCCTCACCTCCGGCGCCGTATTCGGCAAACTCGCCGGCGGCAGCGCCGGCGTGTATGCCAAAGGCTGAGTCACCGCCCGCATTCCAGACTGTGAAAGGCCGGTTTGCGACCCCGCAAGCCGGGCGTAGAATGCCCCGCACGACCCACTGGAGGAGTAAGCCATGAACGCACCCGCGATCAAGATCAACAAACCTGTCCGTGAACAGGTCAGCAAGGAAGAATGGGAAGCCCGCGTCAATCTCGCCGCCTGTTACCGGCTGATGGCCGAATACGGCATGATCGAGATGGTGGCCAACCACATCTCGGTGCGCGTACCCGGCACCCATAACGAATTCCTGATCAATCCCTACGGCATGCTTTACGAGGAAATGACCGCCTCGTCGATGCTGAAGGTCGATCTCGAAGGCAATGTGCTGTTCAACGCCACCGAATACGGCGTCAACCAGGCCGGCTTCGTCATCCACAGCGCCGTGCACGCCGCACGTCATGACGTCGAGTGCATCATCCACACCCATACGCTGCCGGGCATGGCGGTCTCCGCGATGAAATGCGGCATCCTGCCGATCGCGCAGTCCTCGATGCGCTTCCTCGACATCGCCTATCACGACTACGAAGGCGTCGCGCTGCGCCTCGACGAACGCGAGCGCCTGGTGCAGAACCTCGGCAACCGCGAAGCGATGGTGCTGCGCAACCACGGTCTGCTGACCGTCGGCGCCAGCATCGCCGAGTGCTTCAACAACATGTTCCGCCTCGAGCGTGCCTGCGAACTGCAGGTGATGACGCTGTCCTGCAACACCGAGCTGCAGATGCCGCCGGCGGAAGTCACGCAATACACCAACAACCTGATGCTGCCCGGCGTGCGCCGCCGCTTCGGCCTGCTCGAATGGCCGGCACTGCTGCGCAAGCTCGACCGCAAGGACCCGTCCTATCGGGACTGAGCAGCGTCAGTTGCAAAAAAAGAGCCCCTTGGGGCTCTTTTTTTTGCACCCCACAAAGCGCTTACCATGGCGACAATGAACAATCCCACGCGCTACCGTGCGCCAGCCTGGCTGCCCGGCGGTAATCTGCAGACACTGTATCCGGCGCTCGTCGCCCGGCGCGCGCACGTCAGCTACCGCCGCGAGCGCTGGATGACACCGGACGGCGACTTCATCCACATCGACTGGACTGCCGCTGCCGGAACCGGAAGCGCACCGCTGCTGGTACTGTTCCACGGCCTCGAGGGGAGTTCCAACAGCCAGTACGCGCGCGGGCTGATGCACGCCGCCGTGCAACGCGGCTGGCGCGGCGTGGTCGTGCATTTCCGCGGCTGCAGCGGCGAAATCAACCGCCTGCCGCGCGCATACCATTCCGGCGACAGTGCCGAGATTGACTGGATCCTGCGTCGCTTGCGCGCGCAGCACAGCGGTGCCTTGTTCGCGGCCGGCGTTTCGCTCGGCGGCAACGCGCTGCTCAAATGGCTGGGCGAACAGCGCGAAGCGGCAAACGACGTCGTACACCGTGCTGCAGCTGTTTCAGCGCCAGTGGACTTGCATGCTGCCGGTTTCGCGCTGGAACAGGGCTTCAACATGATTTACACGAATAATTTTCTGGCAACCATGAAACGCAAGTCCTTCGCCAAACTGCGTACGCATCCCGGATTGTTTGATCCGTCAAAACTGCGTGCCACGCGCACGCTGCGCGAATTCGACGATCTCGTCACCGCGCCGCTGCACGGCTTTGCCGGTGTCGATGATTACTACACGCGGGCAAGCAGCAAGCCGCTGTTGATGTGCGTTACCGTACCGACGCTGCTGCTGAACGCCCGAAATGATCCCTTTCTCCCCGGCACAGCGCTTCCTGAACTCCGGCAACTGTCCCACGCCATCACACCGGCGTTTCCGGAAGAAGGTGGCCATGTCGGATTTCCTGATCGCGCAGGTTCTATCAAATGGCTGCCAAACACCGTGCTCGAATTTCTCGCTGCGCCGTGATAAAATTCATAACTAATTGTTTTTATTGATTTTTTACTGACACTTTAATGACCTCTTCAATATCCCCCCCGGCAGTCATTTTCAAGGCCTACGACATTCGCGGCATCGTTGGCGAAACCCTCACGGTCAGCGGGGTTGAACAGATCGGCCGCGCCATCGGCAGCGAAGCGCTCGCGCGCGGTCGCGACACCGTCGCCATCGGCCGTGACGGCCGCCACTCGGGCCCCGAACTCGCCGCAGCACTGGCGCGCGGCCTGCAGTCCAGCGGGGTTAATGTCATCGATGTCGGCATGGTGGCCACGCCGATGCTGTATTTCGCCGCGCATGAACTCGGAACGCTGTCCGGCGTGATGGTCACCGGCTCGCATAACCCGCCGCAGTACAACGGCCTGAAAATGATGCTCGCCGGCGATACGTTGTCGGGCGATGCGATTCAGGCGCTACGCGCGCGTATCACCAACAATGATCTGACTACCGGCAAGGGCAGCTACTGCACCCACGATATCCGCGCCGCATACCTCGAACGCATCGTCGGCAGCATCAAACTCGCACGG
>JBILYA010000082.1:0-8059 GCA_044378065.1 Burkholderiales bacterium
GCTCCCCGTCGGTGGTGGTCGCCAACAACAAGCTGCCGGCGAACAATATGAAGGAACTGATCGCCGCGGCGAAAAAAGAACCCGGCAAGCTGAACTACGGTTCGGCGGGCATCGGCAGCGCCGGGCATCTCGCGGTGGCGTTGCTCGAGCATGTGGCCGGCGTGAAATTCACCCAGGTGCCTTACAAGGGTGGCGGCCCTTCGGTCACGGCGACCATCGGCGGTGAAGTGCAGTTCTCTATTCCGGTGATGGGTTCGGCGGCGACGCATGTCAAAGCCGGTCGACTGAAAATGCTCGCAGTCACCAGCGCTAAACGGTCACAGGCTTTCCCCGATGTGCCGACGGTGCAGGAAGCGGGCGTGCCCGGTTATGTCTTTGAAGCGTGGTTCGGCATCTTTTCACCGGCGGGCATTCCGAAACCGATCCTGGCCAAACTCAACGCGGCCACGCATAAAGCGCTGGCGATGGGTGACGTGCGCGAACAGTTTCTGCGTCAGGGTATTGAAGCCGATCCGTCGACGCCTGCGGAGCTGACCCGCGTGCTGCGTGAAGACACGGCAATCTGGGAAAAGATCATCAAGAGCGCGGGCATTCCGATCAACTGATCTTTTAATTTACTATGCCCGGTGGTTATTTATAAGTATTTGTTTTAATGGTGTTTTATTTGGACCCGGTAGCCGCTATGCCGGGGCCTTCTCGCAGGCCTGCGTAATCTGCGTCATCATCCGCGCTCCCGCCTATTCAACATGAAAGCCAGATGATGCAAGACCTGCTTCCGCATGCCGAACGCGCCGTGAAGTTGCTAACTGCGCGCAAACAAACCATCGTCGTTGCCGAATCTTCCGCCGGCGGTTTGATCACCGCGGCGCTGCTCGCCGTGCCCGGCGCATCGGCCTGCGTGCGCGGCGGGGTGGTGGTTTATACCTACGACATGCGCCGCACGATTGTCGGCATCAGCGATGAAGAAATGCGTGGACTGACACCATCCACCGAATCCTACGCATTGCTCAAGGCCAAGCGCATCCGCGAACGCATGCACACCGACTGGTCATTAAGCGAGACCGGCGCGACCGGGCCGACCGGCAGCCGTTACGGTTATCCGCCGGGGCATGCTTGCTTTGCCGTGGCCGGTGCGGTGGACGTAACGCGCACTTTGGAAACCGGCAATGCCGATCGTGTCGGCAATATGTACGCTTTTGCGGCAGCGGCGCTGGATCTTCTGGCCGAGGTGGTTGCGTCGACCAAGACGTAAAAAAGGGCGGACCGGAGTCCGCCCTGATGCCCGAGCTGTTCCGGCTTATTCGGCTTTGATGCCGGCTTCCTTGATGACCTTGGCGTATTTCGTGCGTTCGTTCTTGATGAACGCGGTGAATTCCTTCGGCGTATTGCCGACGGGGATGGCGCCCTGTTTCACCAGCGCGGTTTTCATCTCGGCAGAGTTCGTCGCCTTGACGGTTTCGGCGGCGAGTTTTTCCATGACTTTGGCCGGAATGCCGGACGGCGCAACCATGCCGTACCAGGCGACTGATTCATAACCCGGGATGCCGGCTTCAGCCATTGTCGGGACATCGGGTGCGACGTCGAGACGCTTCGCGGTGCTGACGGCAATGGCACGCACGCGTTTGTTCTGCATATGCGGGACGACAGTCAATGCAGTGGTGATGGTGAAATCGACATGTCCGGCAATGACGTCGAGCAGGCCCTGATTGCCGCCTTTATAAGGGATGTGATTGAGCTTCACTTTCGCCATATAGGCCATTAGCTCGGTCGCCAGATGCTGTGACGATCCGACGCCGCCGGTGGCGTAGTTGACCGGTTTCGGGCCTTTGGCAATTGCCAGCAGTTCTTTCAGGTTGGTGGCACTGCTTTTCGGGTTCAGCGCGAGCATCTGCGGCAGGATCGCGGTGAGGCTGACCGCAGAGAAATCCTTGTCGGCGTCATAAGGCAGATTTTTCTGCAGCAGCGGATTGATGGCGTGGCCGATGGCGACGAACATCAGCGTGTAACCGTCGGGATTCGCTTTTGCGGTGATGTCGGCCGCGACAACACCATTGGCACCGGGACGGTTGTCGGCGATGACCTGCTGCCCCCAGGCTTCCTGCAGTTTCTGGCCGATCATCCGCGCGAGGATGTCAGTAGAGCCGCCGGGCGTGAACGGTACGATGATGCGAATTGGTTTTTCCGGGTAATCCGCCGCGTGGGCCGCGGGCAGCGCGCAGGCGAGTGCGAGTGCAATCAGGCGCAGGATATTCAATGGTGTTCTCCTCGAGTGTTTTGTGTTTCAGCCGTTGGCGACGACGTAACCGGACGGCGTGCCTTTGACTGTGGTGCGTTCCAGGTGGCGGATCTGGGTTTCATCGAAGTCGCCGAGTGCCTGGTGCAGTGTGCAGCGGTTGTCCCAGACCAGCAGGTCGTTCTCGCGCCACATCTGGCGGTAGACGAACTCGGGCTGGGTGGCATGTTTGTTCAGGTAATCGATCAGCGGTTTGCTTTCTTCTTCGGTCATGCCGTCGAAGCGTTTGACCTTCTCGCCGAGGTAGATCGCCTTACGGCCGGTTTCCGGATGCACGCGCACGACGGGCTGGGCGATCGGCGGGTTGAGCTTCATCACTTCGCTACGGCGTTCATTGCCCTTGTCGGCGACATTGATCTTGCGCGTGCCGGAGAGGTGGATGCCGTGCAGGTCGGCGATCAGTTTTTTCATGCCGTCGGACAGCGTGTCGTAGGCCATGGTCATATTGGCGAACAGCGTGTCGCCGCCGACTTCGGGCAGCTTGAAGCAGCGCAGCAGCGAGCCGAGGGCCGGGGTCGTGGTGTATGAAAAATCGGTGTGCCAGGAGCGGCCGGTATAACGCGATTCCGAAGGCGTGCCGTCGTCATTGGGCTTGTTGGTAACCATCAGCAGCTCCGGATAATCCGGATGGCGGTCGCGCGGCAGCGATTCGTGTTTGTCGAGTTCGCCGAAGCGGGCGCTGAATTCGATGTGCTGCTCGCGGCTGATGTTCTGGTTGCGGAACAGCAGGATGCCGTGTTTCAGGAACGCGCTGTAGATTTCGCCAAAGGTGCTCTCGCTCATCGGCTTGGTGAGGTCGATGTCGCACACTTCGGCACCCAGCGCGTTGGACAGGCGGCGCAGTTTTAGGCTCATATTGTTCTCCTCCAGGATCCGGTCGGGAAGATTACACCCGAGAGGGCTGCGATTGGCCTCTGTGCTCACGGTGCGGACTGCACCGGTCCAGCGGTGTTTACTTGGCAGCGATCTTCTTTTTCCGGGCGGTTGCGGGCTTTTTGGCGGGCGAGCGCGACCGGGAAGGGACACGTTTTTTTACGGCGGCTTTTTGGGTGGGGGGAGTTGCTTTTTTCGGCGCCGGGGTTTTCTTGACTACTGTTCCGGTGGATGATTTTGCTGCCGGCAGCCCAGCGCAGACCTGTTCGATGACCGGTTGCCAGCCGCCGGAACTTTGCTGGCGCAGCATCTGCATCTGCGGATACCACAGCGAATCCTTGCGCTCGGCCTGCCAGTACCAGAAGCGCGCGGCGTTGAATGGCAGCATCAGTCTCACGTCCTTGCCCAATGCGCCGGCGATGTGCGCATTGGTATTGCTGATGGTGACGATCGTATCGCAGGCGCCGATCAGCGCGGCAAGGCCATCGATGTCCCGGAGCATGTCGAGATCATCGATATGGGCGATATCGATGCCGGTTTCGGATTTCAGCACGGCACGTTCGGCGGCAGTGTCGCCATATTGCAGATCGACAAAGCGCCAGCCCGGCGTTTCAAGCAACGGGCGAAGTTCCGCAAGCGGGATGCTTTTGTCCTTGCCGAACTCGGGATGGACGCTGCGCCAGGAGATACCGCAGATCCGCTCACCCGCTGCAGGGGCGATGGTCTGGCGCATCCGGGCGCTGCGTGCAAGGTCGGCTTTCAGGAAAGCATTCCGGTGCTGCAGGAAATCGGCCACGGAATGACGGAACAGGCAGCCCAGGTCGCCAACGGGAATCTGCAGATCGTATTGTCCGGCTTCGCGCGCCCCCTTGAGCGTGGTGATTTCGCACCACGGAAACGAGCGTGCATACAACGCATGCAGGCGTTCTTCGAGCGCCAGAATGACTTTGCCGGCAAGCGGGCGTACTTGCGGCAGCAGCGATGCGAAAAGAATCTGGTCACCGATACCCTGTTCGGGCCAGATCAGCAGTGTTTTCGCTGTGGGTTTGCCGTCCCACACCGGTTTGCGGAAATCATCCGGTGTGAACAGCACGGCATCCGGGCCCGGCGTCAGCGTGGAGCCTTTGGGTTTTACAGACCACCGCCTGCCGAAATGGGTCCAGCCGCACTCAAAGTCTCCGGTCAGCAGATAACAAAGACTGCGGTTGCCGAGGCTGCCTGGATTGTCGGGGTTGATCGACAACGCACGGTCGTAACTGGCAATAGCGTTCTGTATCAGTCCGAGATTGAGGCAGGCATGGCCGCGGTGATGCCAGGCTTCGGCGTATTCAGGGTTCAGTGTGACCGCGCGATCATAGGCAGCGAAGGCTTCCTGATCGCGTTTCAGCGCGGCGAGCGCGTGTCCGCGCAGGCAATGGGCGGTCGCGAGTCCGGGATTGAGTGCGATGGCCTGGTCGCAATCGGCGAGGGTTTTGGCATGGTGCTGCAGCACCAGTCGAGCGGCGGCGCGATTGCAGTAGGCCTGGGCGTCCGGCTTCAGTGCCAGGGCCTTGCTGATCAGGGCAATGGCTTCTGCCTGTTGTTGATTGCGACCGGCGATGACGCCGAGCATGTGCAGAGCGTCGAAATTCTTCGGTTCGCCCTGCACAATATCCTGCGCAATCAGTTGAGCTGCTTCCAGTTCGCCCCGTTGCAGATGACCGGCGGCCTTGCGCAAGGCGTTGCGGGCATTGGCATTGGTAGTGACTTTGGGATTGCGGGTGATTGTGAACGTGACGATGCGTTTTGAGGGCATGGGTCTCGGGTTCTTCTCAGGCTTTGCCGGATTTTAACTTCAGCGCCGCAGCTGCTGCAGCGCATACCCTGTCGATGACCGGGGACCAGTCACCGCTGACGTGTTGGCGGAAGATCTGCATACCGGGATAAAACAGGGAATCATCGCGTTCGGCCTGCCAATACCAGAAGCGCCCCTTGGAGCGGGGCAGCATCAGCAGCACATCCTTGCCCATTGCCTCGGCGATGTGCGCTGAGGTGTTGTTAAAGGTGATATCACCGGTGGTCAGCAGCGCCAGGCTGTGACCCCATTTGGCATCTGGGTAATCGGGCTGGATCATGATGGCGCGATCGCAGACTGCAACAGGTTCGGCAAAGCGTTTTTTCCGGTAAGGCGTTTCAGCGCTGCGAATCAACGCATCCGCGTCGCCGTCAGGAAAGCTGTGGCCGCTTTTCAACCCGGCAGGAAGCTTTTTCGAGGACGAAACGGTATAGGTGATTTTCTTGCGGACAGCCATGGCCTTGATGCAATTCGGCAGAAAGAAAGGTTACACGGGTTGCTGTGCTTTACAAAGCGGCTTGCTATGATCAGGATCCTCGCAATTCATCGTGCAGCATGATCGCCATGGCCGACGTCAAACTCACCGGAAAAATCGCCCGCGAACGCATTGTGATGCTCGATATCCCGCGGCCGGGCAAGGAAGTGATTGCGGCTTATCTGGGGCTGACTGATCTTGCCGGCACGGTGTCGGACGCGATGGACGAGCTGGGCATCCACGGCGCGATTCCCGCAGCAAAGCTGCAGCCGATGCTGCCGGGCGCACGCATGGTCGGTCCGGTGATGACGGTGCGCAACATCATGCAGGCGGTGCCGCCGACGCTGGGTGCAATGGCGCGCAAGTCGGGGCAGGCTGACATCGAAGCGCACAACCTGGCGAAGCCGGGCGATGTACTGGTGATTGAAGGTGTGGAACATATTTCCAGCCTCGGTGGCAATTCGGCGAACGTCGGCAAGCGCCAGGGCGAGGCCGGGGCGATTGTTGATGGCGCGACGCGCGATGTGGCGACGGCGCGCAGCATCGGTTATCCGGTCTGGGCGCGCGGCGTCAGCCTGATGACCGGCAAGTGGCGCGTGGAGACGGTGGCGATCAACGGGCCGGTGCAGATCTGCGGCGTGCCGGTGAATGCCGGCGATCTGGTGGTCGCTGATGACAACGGCGTGTGTTTTATTCCGCGGGCGCGGATTGCCGAAGTGCTGACGCGTGCGCAGGCGCTGTCTGCCGGCGAGGAAGAGCGCAATCGCGATGTTGCTGCCGGCATGAGTGTGGTCGATGTCGCCAACAAGGCCTACTTCAAGAAAATCGGCAGTTAGTTTTCCACACCGGTTATTAGTTCATGCAGACCCCGCAAATCGTTCCTTCCGGCCATGCCTGTGGCGCCGAGCTTGTCGGCGTTGACCTGAGTGCGCCGGGTCCGCTGACTGCGGAAGCGCTGCGCGAGGCGGTTCGTGAACATCTGGCGGTCGTGGTGCGTGGCCTGCCGTTGAGCGATGAATCGCTGCTGGCGCTCGGCATGTTGTTCGGCACGCCGGAGATGCAGGGCGTCAGTGTGCTCAATCAGCCGGCCGATGAGGTCAGACAGGAACATCTGGTGGTGTCCAACCGCACGCAGCTGGAACGACCGACCGGAACCACGGGCCGCGGCGAGGCGGTGTGGATGACCGAGCTGTCATACCGCATGCGCCCCTGTTCGATCGCGCTGCTGCATGCGCTGGAGGTGCCGCCCGCAAGCGGCGAGATCGCGTTTGCCAACCAGTATCTGGCGTACGAGCGTCTGCCGGCGGATCTCAAGGCGCGCATCGAAGGTCGGATGCTGCTGCATGACGAAAGCCGGCTCAATGACGGCAGCCTGCGCAAAGGCCATGTCGAAGTGACCGATCCGCGCGAAGCGACCGGCGCCCAGCACCGCATTGTGCGCACCCATCCGGACACGCGGCGCAAGGCGTTGTATCTGGGCAGGCGGCGTAATGCTTATATCATTGGCCTGCCGCTGGAGGAGAGCGAGGCGCTGCTCGATGCGCTGTGGGCGCAGGCGACGCAACCGGCGCTGGTGTGGACGCATCAATGGCGACCGGGCGACACGCTGATCTGGGACAACCGCTGCCTGGTCCACCGCCAGGACATGGGAGGCGCCGGCGAGGGCTGGCTGATCCACCGCGTGCAGATCCGCGGCGAAGTGCCGCGCTGAGGTCGTCCGTACGGCGCCGCGTTACGGGCGGGTCAAAGTCGTTTATCCTTCGCCTTCCGTTCAACCAGCCACAGGTTCCACATCATGTATCCCAATACCCTGCTCTATATCAACGGCCAATGGTGCGCTGCTGCTTCGGGCCGCACGCTCCCGGTCGTCAATCCCGCCAATCACCAGCAGATCGGCACTGTCGCCTATGCCGAGAAGGCCGACCTCGATCGCGCGCTGGAATCCGCTGAACAGGGCTACAAGGTGTGGCGCAAGGTATCGGCTTTTGACCGCTGCAAGATCATGCGCAAGGCGGCGGACCTGTTCCGCGAGCGCGCCGATACGGTCGCGAACTACATGACCTTCGAGCAGGGCAAGCCCGTCGGCGAAGCCAAACTCGAAACGCTGGCCGGTGCCGATCTGATTGACTGGTTTGCCGAAGAAGGCCGTCGCGCTTATGGCCGTGTGATTCCGGCGCGCGCCGAAGGTATCTATCAATTGGTGGTCAAAGAGCCGGTCGGTCCGGTTGCCGCCTTTACGCCGTGGAATTTCCCGATCAATCAGGCCGTGCGCAAACTGTCGGCTGCACTGGCCACCGGTTGCTCGGTGATCCTCAAGGCGCCGGAAGAAACCCCGGCTTCGCCCGCAGAACTGGTGCGCGCGTTTGTCGATGCCGGTGTGCCGGCCGGTGTGATCAATCTGGTTTACGGCAGCCCGGCGGAGATTTCGAGCTATCTGATTCCGCATCCGGTGATCCGCAAAATCACCTTCACCGGTTCGACGCCGGTGGGCAAACAGCTGGCGGCGCTCGCCGGCCAGCACATGAAGCGCGTCACCATGGAGCTCGGCGGTCATGCGCCGGTGATCATTTTTGATGACGCCGAT
>JBILYA010000382.1:0-2768 GCA_044378065.1 Burkholderiales bacterium
GATATTGAAGTGGCGGCGAAGATGATGACCTTCATGAAGTACCGCAACGCCGGTCAGGTCTGCGTATCGCCGACCCGTTTCCTGGTGCAGGAAGGCGTCTACAAGCAGTTCGTCGAGAAATTCACCGAGGGCGCGAAAGCAATCAAGGTCGGCGACGGTTTCGACAAGGACACCAAAATGGCGACACTGGCGAATCCGCGCCGGCAGAGCGCGATGGTGGCGAATGTCGAGGACGCTAAAAAACACGGGGGCAAGGTGCAGACCGGTGGTTATCCGATCGGCGAAAAGGGCAACTTCTTCGAACCCACCGTGATCACCGAACTGTCGACCAGCGCGATGGCGATGAACACCGAGCCTTTCGGTCCGATGGCGATCATCAATCCCTTCAAGACTTTTGATGATGCCGTTGCCGAAGCGAACCGTTTGCCGTACGGACTGGCCGCATACGCCTGGACCAAGTCGGCAAAAACCGCGAACGCGATTGCGGCGCAGGTCGAGACCGGCATGATGACCATCAACCATCTTGGCTTCGCGTTGCCGGAAGTACCCTTTGGCGGCGTCAAGGATTCGGGTTATGGCTCGGAGGGCGGCAGCGAAGCGATTGAACCCTACCTGGTCTCGAAGTTTGTGACCCAGGCGGGTCTGTAATATTTTTCAAGGACAGCAAGAGATGCAAGCAATGAACAACACAGCGCAGAAGCAGCCGCAGTTTGCGCCGCAGATCATCCCTTCCGGCAAAGCCTGTGGCGCTGAAGTCACCGGCGTCGATCTCGCCACACTTGACCCGGTCACCGTTGCCACGCTGCAGCAGGCCATCCGTGAACACCTGGTGGTGGTCGTTCGCGGCCAGCCGATCAGCGACCCGCAACTGATTGCGCTCGGCAAATCCTTCGGCGAACTGGAGCCGCCGGGCATGAGCCCCATCGGCAAGCCCTTCATCGACGCGTTTCCGGATATTCTGGTGATTTCCAACATCATGGAGCAGGGTATGCCCATGGGGAATCTCGGCGCCGGTGAGGCCATCTGGCATACCGACATGTCCTACCGTCCGCGCCCCTGCACGATTGCGATTCTGCATGCACTGGAAGTGCCCCCGGCCGGCGGTAACACCTACTTCGCCAACCAGTACCTGGCCTATGACGCGTTGTCCGATGAACTGAAGAAAAAGCTCGATGGTCTTGAAGTGATTCACGATGAGACCTACAACAGCGCCGGCCAGATGCGCAAAGGTTTCAAGGAAGTCACCGACCCGCGAGAGGCGCCGGGTGCGCATCACAAGATTTTCCGCACCCACCCGCATACAGGCCGTAAGGCGCTGTACTTGGGGCGGCGGCGCAACGCCTATATCCTCGGTCTGCCGCTGGACGAAAGCGAACGCCTGCTCGATGAACTGTGGGCGCATGCTTCACGTCCCGAGTTCATGTGGCACAACGAGTGGAAGGTCGGTGACACGCTGATCTGGGACAATCGCGCGCTGATCCATCGCCGCGATGCCTTTGATAACAATCAGCGCCGGATGATGCACCGCGTACAGATCCGCGGCGAATTGACGTCCTGATGGTGTTGCGGCGATACGTCGCGCTGGTGATGAACAGAAGCCCGTGCTGATGCGCGGGCTTTTTATTTCAGCGCGTCGCGCAGCGACGTCGGATTTCAGCCGCTGCCATGCGGCGCAGGCAGATGGCGATGGCCGGTGTGCTGAGGGCGATGTGGAAGGGCATGCGCAGGCGGCTGGCAATCCAGGCGCGGCGGAGCGCCGGATCGGCACTCGGGTCGTTCTGCAGCGGCAAAGCGAGTTGCTTCATTGCGGCGACCTCCTGTGCCATTAACGTTGTCGTGTACACCAACGTTGACACTGCAGAAGATTATGCGCGGCCGCGTAGAGATTTCATCGTGGAAACAGAGGCCTGTATGCCGTTCAATCCACAGGTTCAGCAGGTTTAAAACAAACGGGCGTGATTTTCATCACGCCCGTTTGCAGCAGCAGCGGAACGCCGCTCTCTGGAGATCAGGCTTTGGCCGGGCGCGTCGGTTTTTTGTAGCGGCCGACCGGCACCAGTTCGGCAACGGTGCCGCCGGGTGCGCGGAACTTCACCGGGATCACGCCGGGATCGCTGATCATTTCGCAGCCGTGACTTTTGATCTGCGCGGTGGCTTTTTCCATGTCCTCGACTTCGATCGCGAAGTGGTGGATGCAGGGGCCTTCACCGGCGGCCTTGGATTCAGCGGATTGGGTGCCGGCATCGTATTTGATCAGCGTGAAGTCGATTTCGCCGTCGGTCAGGTGGCGCGACAGGTGGTCACGCGTCTTGCGGGTTTCGGCTTCCCAGAATCCGAAGACTTCTTCGTAGAACTTGGTGGTTTTTTCGAGGTCTTCGACCTTGAGGGCGAGGTGGACGATGCGGTTCATGGCGTTCTCCGGTAGATGCCCGCGAAATGCGGCGTAGAAGCGTTTTACGCGCCCGGCTGCCGCTTCCGCAAGGGGGGTGTTACACTGTGGGCGTCATATTATTTGACCCCCGCAGTTCCCCCCCCTGCTATCACTTGGTGACCGCACGACCGCACCCTTGCTGCGTCCGGTGCAATCGTGACGATCAGGCCAGTGCAGCGATGCTCAGTCCGACTACCTTGTTGTCGGCGATCGCCTTGGCGACCAGCCCCGTGGCTTTGGCATCCTCGATGAATGCCGCCAGATACTTTGCGGCGTTGCTGCGGCCCTTGGGTACGCCGGCAGCCTGCTGCACGGCAGTGAAGCAGCCCTGGACGAT
>JBILYA010000384.1:0-2733 GCA_044378065.1 Burkholderiales bacterium
ATCGCACAGCCACCAGTTGCGCCGCTACTTCCTTGTCGCCGATGACGAGCAGGAAAGGCAGCTTTTGCAGACTATGTTCGCGAATTTTATAGGAAATTTTCTCATTTCTCAAGTCGGCAACAGCCCTAAAACCCGCCTTTCTCAGGGTTTCGGCCACCCCGGCGACATGTTCCGACTGTGCCTCGGAGATATTCATGACCACCACCTGGACAGGTGCCAGCCAGACCGGCATCGCCCCGGCGTAGTGTTCGATCAAAATCCCGATAAAACGCTCCAAGGAGCCCAAAATCGCCCTGTGCAGCATCACCGGAATGCGCCGGGTATTGTCCTCGGCCACATATTCCGCCCCCAGACGCCCCGGTAGCGCGAAATCCAGCTGCAGCGTCCCGCACTGCCAGACCCGACCCAGCGAATCTTTCAGTGAAAACTCGATTTTCGGGCCATAAAAAGCGCCTTCACCGGGATTCAGATCCCATTCCAGACCTTTGGCGTCCAAAGTCGCCTTCAGTGCCGCTTCAGCACGATCCCAGACTGCATCATCGCCGATCCGCTTTTCCGGGCGGGTCGACAGCTTGATCAGGATCTGTTCAAAGCCGAAATCGGCGTAAACCTTGCGCAGCAGATCGATAAACGCGCCTGCCTCGTCCTGAATCTGATCTTCGGTGCAGAAAATATGCGCGTCGTCCTGCACAAAGCCGCGGACGCGCATCAGGCCGTGCAACGCACCGGAAGGTTCGTTGCGATGGCAGGAGCCGAACTCGGCGATACGCAGCGGCAGATCGCGATAACTTTTCACGCCCTGGTTGAAGATCTGCACATGCCCGGGACAGTTCATCGGCTTCACCGCGTAGTCGCGTTTTTCCGATTCAGTCGTGAACATGTATTCACGGTAATTTTCCCAGTGCCCGGAACGCTCCCAGAGCACGCGGTCCATCACCTGCGGCGTTTTCACTTCGCTGTAATTTGCCACGGTCAGCAAACCACGCATGTATTGCTCGATGGCCTGCCAGATCACCCAGCCGTTGGCGTGCCAGAACACCATGCCCGGCGCTTCGTCCTGCATGTGAAACAGATCCAGCTGACGCCCGAGTTTGCGGTGATCGCGTTTCTCCGCCTCTTCAAGACGATGCAGATACTGGTCCTGATCTTCCTTCTTCGCCCAGGCCGTACCGTAGATTCGCTGCAGCATTTCGTTTTTTGAATCGCCGCGCCAGTAGGCGCCGGCCACCTTCATCAGCTTGAACACCTTGAGCTTGCCGGTTCCCGGAACATGAGGGCCACGGCAGAGGTCGATGAAGTTGTCCTGTTTGTACAGTGAAATCGGCTCGTTCGACGGAATCGAAGCGATGATTTCGGCCTTGTATTTCTCGCCCATATCCGAGAAAAACTTGACCGCTTCGTCACGCGGCATTTCGTTCCGTTCAACTTTCACATCACGCTTGACGATCTCCGCCATGCGTTTTTCGATGGCTGCAAGATCTTCCGGGGTGAACGGACGTTTATAGGAAAAATCGTAGTAATAACCGTCTTCAATAACCGGGCCGATGGTCACCTGCGCCTCGGGAAACAGTTCCTTCACCGCGTGGGCCAGCAGATGCGAAGTCGAGTGCCGCAGGATTTCCAGGCCTTCGGGATTACGGTCGGTGATGATCGCCAGTTCCGCGTCCTGCGCAATGCGGTGCGACAAATCGACCTGTTTACCGTCTACACGGCCGGCAAGCGCCGCCTTGGCGAGCCCCGCACCGATGGAGGCAGCAACTTCGCCCACCGTCACCGGATGATCAAAACTGCGAACCGAACCGTCGGGTAATTTGATATTGACCATGTTATTCATTCCATAGGCACAAATAAAAAAAGTGCGGCAAGCCGCACTTTTTCCGCTACCAGGAAAACTACGCAGCTATCGCCGGATTTCAGTGGACTTCCAAGTTCGCGGTGTCATAACGCTCGCTTCCTGTAATTCGCCGGCTGATGCTACGCAATAAAATTGGTAGGCGCGATTGGACTCGAACCAACGACCCCCACCATGTCAAGGTGGTGCTCTAACCAGCTGAGCTACGCGCCTGCAAGGGCGGTATTCTAACGGAATGGAACAACTCGTTCAAATCGCCGGCTTCGCCGCTGCACCACGCCCTTCTGCGCCCCTGTTCATAGCCGCTGTTCTTGTCATTCTTTTTTTCGGATTTTTTGCGTCGCCAACCGTCAACGCGCAGCCGAACGACCCGCAGATGGTCAACATCCCGCAAGGTCCGTTCACGATGGGACGCAATGACGGTCCTGCCGATGAAAGCCCCGCGCACATCCTGATACTGAACAACTATTCGATTGACCGTGCGCCTGTTACCAATGCGCAATACGCCGCATTTCTGGAAATTTCAGGCCTCAAAGGGCCTTCGGGTGAACGGTTTTATGACCATGACGATCCCGACGCCCGTATTCATCGCGTCAATAACCGCTGGACCGCAGATCCGGGATCTGAGCACCATCCGGTTATCGAAGTACCGTGGGCCGGAGCACGCGCCTACTGCGGCTGGCGCAAGGCCCGGTTACCAACCGAAGCGGAATGGGAAAAGGCCGCTCGCGGCACCGATGCTCGACGCTATCCCTGGGGTAATGACGCGCCGGACGGAAGTCGGGCGCGTTTTGCAGCCGGATGGCATGACACGGCCCCGGTTGAAGCCCATCCTGCCGGCGCCAGCCCTTACGGTGTTCTGGACATGGCCGGTAACACCT
>JBILYA010000385.1:0-2723 GCA_044378065.1 Burkholderiales bacterium
CCCCAGGATGTGCGGAAACTTTTTGGTGGGGGCGTGATAGCCCGAGCGGGTTTTCCAGTCGGCGCCGTTGACGCTGGCGGCGTGGATGTCCACCACGACCTGGCCCTCATGGGCGACAGGATCGGGCTGCTCGCCGTACTGCAGGACTTCGGGGCCTCCGTTTTGCATGAAATAAACAGCTTTCATTTTCTTCTTTTTCCTGTCTGGCTTAACGGGCCCGTCTTTTGCGGGCGATGTGTGTTTGTATCACAGGGGGCGCACTCTTTCCGATACTTGCGTGACGAGTTTCGGTTTGGCGGCACAGCCGGCGCATCCATTGATTTTTGTTGGGAAAAGACTATACTTTTTTCAACATGAAGCCAGCCATTAAATCAAAGCAAGTTATTGAATCAAAGGCTTTTTCAGTAATTTGCGGCCATAGGGGGGGGTGGGTATTCACCCCGCGGGATCTCTCGCGCCTGGGCGATCCGCGTTCCGTGGGTATGGCGCTGACCCGGCTTTGCCGCAAAGGGGTGATTCGTCATCTGGCCCGCGGGCTTTACGACTACCCCATCGACCACCCGACCTTCGGCCGCATACCGCCTTCTGCGGACGCCGTGGCCCGGGCGCTGGCCAAGCGTGATGCCAGCCGCCTGCAGCCCACCGGGGCCTATGCCGCAAACATCCTGGGGTTGTCCGAGCAGGTGCCGACGCGCATCGTGTTTCTGACTGATGGCCCCTCGCGCCGGGTGAAATTCGGCAATCAGGAAATCGTTCTCAAGAAAACCACGCCGCGCAATATGGCCACCGCCGGCCGTAAAAGCGGCGACATCATCCAGGCGCTGCGCCATATCGGTCAGGACCACATCACTGACACCACACTGGCGATCCTGCGGCGGCAACTGACGCCAAAAGACCGCGCGCAACTGCTGAAAGATCTCCCCCACGCGCCGGGTTGGGTGGCCGATATCCTGCGCCGGCTCGCCGCCTGAGCCATGGACGCCTTTGCCCGCCTGCCTGCCGGCGAACGCCGCCTGGCCTGCATCGCGACCGCCGAGGCCCAAGGCCTGCAGGCCGCCAGCGTCGACAAGGATTTCTGGGTGTGCTGGACGCTGCGCGCGCTCTTCATGCTCCCCGCAGCCCGCCAGCGCATCACTTTCAAGGGCGGCACTTCGCTGTCCAAGGCCTGGGCGCTGGTCGATCGCTTTTCGGAGGACATCGACCTCGTCGTCGACAAGGACGCGCTGGGCTTTGCAGGGGATGCCGCTCCCGATCAGGCCGCCGGCAGCAACGAACGCCGCCGCCGTCTCGATCGGCTGATGGCCGCCTGTCGTGACTGGGTACAGGGCGATTTGCAGCCCGCACTGGCCGCGGATATCGCCGCGCGCCTCGGCACCCGCGAGGGCTGGAAGCTCGAAGTGGACCCGGACATGGCCGACGGGCAATGCCTGCTGTTCCATTATCCCGGCGCCTTTCCCTCCGCTGAAGCTGGTTACGTGCGCCCCGTTGTCAAGATCGAACTCGGCGCACGCTCCGACACCTGGCCCGCCGCGACGCGCCCGGTCACGCCATACATCGCCGAAGCGCTGCCGCAGGCCATCGCCGGGGCGCAGTTCTCCGTGACTGCGCTCGCTGCCGAGCGCACCTTCTGGGAAAAAGCCATGCTGCTGCACGAGGAAACGTTCCGCCCGGCCGACAAGCCGCGCAAGGAGCGCATGGCGCGGCATTACTACGATCTCTGGTGCCTGATCACCCGTGGCGTGGCGGAGAAAGCAATGGCGGATCACGCATTGTTCGAACGTGTTGCCGCCCATCGCGAAATTTTTTTCAAGCTGGGCTGGGTGGACTACAGCACCTTGCGCCCCGGAACATTACGGCTGACGCCGCCGCCGGAGCACCGCGATCAGTGGCGCCGCGATTACGACGAAATGGCCATCGCGATGTTCTATCGCGAACGCCCTGCCTTCGATGAAATCCTGCGCGTTGTCGGGCAGTTCGAGCGGCAATTCAATGCCGGGCCATAACCACTGATAATCACTGCTAACCGGGCAACCAAACCATGGGCCGAAAACTGATCGATACCAATCCCTACCTGCGCGATCCGGTGCAGCGCGAGCGCTCGGTATTCAAATCCGTTGCCAGTTCATCCGCCATCGAAGGCATTCGTGCGCCGTTTCGTGATTTGGCTGCTGCAACTGTCACTTCCCGCAAGCCCAGAAAATCCGACAAACCTCGCACTAAGCGTTAGCATCCGTCTTTTCGCAGCGATAACAAAATCAGGAGAAACTGATGTTCACCCGCATCCTCAGCACCAGCCTCGCCGCACTCGCACTGGCCGCGCCGGCCATCGCCGCGGCGCAGTCTGCCAATTACCCCACCCGCCCGGTGCGGCTGATCGTCGGCTTCGGGCCCGGCGCGCCGGATACGGTGGCGCGGCTGGTGGCGGCGCAGGTGTCCACGCAGATCGGGCAGCAGCTGGTGGTGGATAACCGCCCCGGCGCCAACGGCATCATCGGTGCGGATCTGGTGGCCAAAAGCGCGCCCGATGGTTACACGCTGCTGCTGACTTCGGCCTCGTTCGCGACCAATCCCTTTACCCAGAAAAAACTCCCCTACGATGTGCGCCGGGATTTCACGCCGGTGACCAATGTCGCATCGGGCGGCGGTTATTTCCTGACGGTGCATCCCAAGGTGCCGGCGAACACGGTGCAGGAGCTGATCGCGCTGGGCAAGAATCCGTCCTC
>JBILYA010000386.1:0-2709 GCA_044378065.1 Burkholderiales bacterium
CCGGGGATTCCGGCAAATGCAGTTCGTCGTAGGCGTAGTAATACACCGCGGCACCGACGATCAGCACGGACATCAGCGTCAGCAACAGCAGTTTTTTAAACAGACGGATCAGCCAGAACATGGAGCCATTTTCGCACGCGTGTCGCGGTTTCAAACCGATCCCAGGTTCGCGCCTCAATCCGGGCAACCGGCCATACGCTGATCAGGCTGTTAACCAGTAGGACTTCGCTGGCGGCCTCGAGCCGTTCGCGGCTGACGGTTTCAAGGCGGCAGGCCATGCCGTTTTTTTCAGCCAGTTCGATAACGGCATCGCGGGTCACGCCGGCAACGCCGCAGCGCGACAGATCGGGCGTGATCAGGACATTGCCCCGCTCCACCAGAAACAGATTGCAACGGGTGCCTTCGATGACGGCGCCATCGGTGTCCAGCAACAGTCCTTCTGCGATCGAAGGGTCGTGCCATTCGGCGCGCGCCAACACATTTTCCAGCCGGTTGAGATGTTTAACGCCGGCGAGAGAGGGCTGCGGGGCAAGTCGTTGCCGGCAGTAACGCACACTGACGCCCTGCGCTACATATTCGGCCGGATAGTCTGGCAGTGGTGATGCGGCAACGATGCGGCGTGGAATGACGGTTCCGGGCATCGCATAACCACGTCCGCCGCTACCGCGGGTCACCGTGATTTTCAGTGCGCAATCGGGCATGCCTGCCGTGATGTGACGCAAATCCTCAAGCAGCAGGGTTTCATCCGGTGGCGTGATTGCCAGAGCCCTGCAGTCGGCCGCAAGCTTGGTGTATTGCCTGCTCCACAACGGGGCTTTCCCAGCGCGAACGGCCATCGTACGAAATACACCGTCGCCATAGGCTAAGCCGCGGTCATCAGAAGGGATGGAATCGGCTGGCTTGCCGTCAACGAGAGTCAGTGCCATGCCGGTATTGGTGTCCGCGGGCATTGAATGCGGACCCCGGAGGGTTGCCGTCAGATCTTGCGGAACACCAGGCTGCCGTTGGTGCCGCCGAATCCGAATGAGTTGGAAAGCGCGACATCAATTTTCATCTGGCGCGCGGTGTTGGGCACGTAATCCAGATCACATTGCGGATCCTGATTGACCAGATTGATGGTCGGTGGCGCCACTTGATCACGGATCGCCAGAATCGAAAATACCGCCTCAATACCGCCGGCAGCACCCAGCAGGTGACCGGTCATTGACTTGGTTGAGCTGACGGCCAGTTTGTAGGCCTGCGCACCGAAGCAGTTCTTCAGCGCTGTGGTTTCAGCAATGTCACCGAGCGGGGTTGATGTGCCGTGAGCGTTGACGTAATCCACCTGGTCATGACTGATCCCGGCGTTGCGCAGCGCGTTATTCATGCAACGCACTGCACCGGCACCATCTTCGCAGGGTGCGGTAATGTGATGTGCGTCCGCGCTCATGCCGTAGCCGGCGAGTTCGCAGTAAATACGTGCGCCGCGGCGTTTGGCGTGTTCGTATTCTTCGAGAACCAGCACACCTGCTCCCTCGCCCATTACAAAGCCGTCGCGGTCCTTGTCCCAGGGGCGGCTGGCTGCGGCGGGATCATCATTGCGGGATGACAGTGCACGTGCGGCGCAGAAACCGCCGATGCCCAACGGTGAAACGGTTGCTTCAGCACCACCGGCGATCATGATGTCGGCATCGCCGTATTCAATCAGGCGACCGGCCTCACCGATGCTGTGATTGGCCGTGGTGCAGGCGGAGACCACGGAAATATTGGGGCCCTGCAGACCGAACATGATCGACAACTGGCCCGAGATCATGTTGATGATCGAACCAGGTACAAAAAACGGTGAAATCTTGCGAGGTCCGCCGGCGAGCACGGCGTTGTGAGTATCCTCAATCAGCGGCAGGCCGCCGATGCCGGAGCCGATACAGACGCCGATCATTTCGCGGTTCAGCTTGTCCAGATCCAGTCCGGCATCCTTGATCGCGTCGATACCGGCGGCAAGTCCGTAGTGGATGAAGGTATCGAAGCGGCGCGCTTCTTTGACCGGCAGATAATTGCTGGCCTCGAAGCCTTTAACCTCACCGGCGATCTGCGAGGTATAGCCCGACGCGTCAAAACGCGTGATCTTGCCGATGCCGGATTTACCGGCGGTGATGTTTGACCAGGAATCAACCAGGCCAATGCCGACCGGGGAAATAATCCCCAATCCGGTCACGACAACTCTGCGAGTGGTGGGACGCGACATGATTCAGGATGCAGGACACGCAGCGCGCATCCCGCCATCAAGTTGAGTATGGAAGGGAAATCCCTTCCGGAAATCAGGCTTTTTGGTGTGACTTGATGTAGTCAACAGCCTGCTGGACGGTGGTGATTTTTTCAGCCTCTTCGTCCGGGATTTCGGTCTCGAATTCCTCTTCCAGCGCCATCACCAGCTCGACGGTGTCCAGAGAATCCGCTCCCAGGTCATTGACGAAGGACGAATCGGTTTTGACATCCGCCTCGTTGACGCCAAGCTGCTCGGCAACAATTTTCTTTACGCGTTGCTCGATATTTTCCATCTACAGTCCCCTTTCGCGTTGCTGGATGATTACGGGTCGATTCATGATGCAGCGATATTTTTACTGTATCGCCTTTGAGACCCAAATTTTACCACAAACCAGAATTAAAAAATCTTTCCAAAACAGAAAGTTATGTGTATTGCCGAACTGCATAGCCATCAAATCCCGGGCG
>JBILYA010000040.1:0-10698 GCA_044378065.1 Burkholderiales bacterium
TCGTTATTGTGCTTCGAGGAGCCGATCCAGAACGTCGCGTCCGGACCCGATTCCTTGCGGATTTTCATCAGCTTTTCGCTGACTTCGGTCAAGGCCACATCCCAGGAAATCTTTTCCCATTTGCCGTCTTTCAATTTCATCGGCGTGCGCAGGCGATGCGAAATCTCATGCATGCCGTGTTCACGGATCGAAGCGCCCTTGGCACAGTGCGCACCGAGGTTGATCGGCGAATCAAACACCGGTTCCTGACGGATCCACACGCCGTTCTGAACCACGGCGTCGATGGCGCAGCCAACCGAGCAGTGGGTACAAATCGTGCGTTTGACCTGGATATCAGCGGCCGGCTTGTCGGCCGCCTGCGCCTTGCGCATCACCGGGAACGGCAGTTGCGACAGTGCTACGGCGCCGCCGGTGGCGAGGCCGCTGCGTTTGAGGAAGGTGCGACGATCGATCGTATTGCCCATGAATGCAGACGCACTGCGCGTCAGACGGCTTTGCGAGGTCGCGGTTTTCGTGGATTTCCGGGTGAGTAACATGGCGTTGCTCCTCAGACCTTGGTGGTTTCGTAATAACGGCGAACGTGCTCGGAGAGCTGGTAACCCTGCCCCTGCCGGGCTGCCTGCTTGGCTTCAGCCTTGTGTTCTTCACTGCCCTTGTTCGCAACAACGGCTGCGGCGGCAGCAACACCACCGGCTCCGACGGCTGCAAAAAACTTCCTGCGGCTCATTTTGTCTTTCATGGCTGGATCTCCTTCAGGCAAGCTCGAAATATTGGGTTTCGTGGGTCAGAAAAGCATCGGCGACACGTGCAACCTTGCGGTAAAAATCAGCACCGGCAGCCTGGTCGACCTTTTCAAACAGCCGTCCATGCCAGGGTGCGAGGTAATGCTGGAAAAAATCCTGTTGCTGCTCGGCCGCTTCTTCCGACAGCGCGGCTTCGCCGATCAGCCCGCGCATCACATCGCACAGGGCTGAAAAATGATCTTCGTATTCATTGCTCTCTTCGGCACGGGCATAGCCGATGCGGGCGAGATCTTCGCGCAGCTCCGCGAGAACTTGGCCGCGCAGGCGGCCGGACATATAGCTCGAGGCATACAGCGAAACCGGCGGCAGGCTGGTGCTGACAAAAAGTGCATCGTATTCAGCGGATACCGCTGCCGGGCTTGCCGCAGCGGCGGCCGCACACAGCGACTGCCATTCGCGTGCCAGTACCGAGTCCTCGGCGACGATCATCTGATCCGCCTCGGCGATACGTTCAAGCAGTTCTGCGGAAGGACGATCGGCAAACAAGTGCGCAAATACGCCATAGAGAGCGGCTCTGACACCGTTCTCCCCCTCTGCGGCTGCTTCCGGGATCGTGCCCGTAGCATGTTCTGTAGTGGCCGTCATCATGTGAAATTCTGCCTATCTTATGGGGCTTTAAGGCAAATTTCCACAATATCTGGATGAAAAAATGCCCCTAAAATTCAAGGGGCATTGAGTCCAGGACAGCGTGTCAGGATGTTGTCAGAATTCGTCAATGTTGCTCTGCGGCGAATTCTGCATCAGATCCATCACACGGCAATCCGCGCACATCTTGATGCGCTCCAGCGCACCGGGCTGCGAAAACATCGAGTGTTTACCCAGCCGTGTCAGCATGCCATCCACCATCTGCTTGGTTCCGAAAGCTTTTCCGCATTTGATGCAGGCAAACGGTTCGGCCTGATTCAACACCCTGGGCTGCTTCACTTCGGCCATCAAAGCCAGTCGCGGCAACAGATCAATGGCCTTTTCCGGACATGTGCGTACGCACAATCCGCATTGCACGCAATTGCGCTCAATGAAACGCAGCGCCGGCGCTTCCTTCGAGTCCTGCAAAGCCCCTTCCGGACAGGAGCCGACGCAGGCCATGCACAGCGTGCACTTGGCCTTGTCGACGGTAATTTCACCGAAGGGCGCACCCGATTTCAACGCAATCACTTCCGGTGCCGGCTTGGCATGCGCACGCAGATGATCGAACACAAAATCCAGCGTCGCGCGTTTGTCATTGGCGAAATTGAATCCGGCCGCCGGCATCGACACCGACGCCGGTAGCGCCGCAATGCCACGCGCCAGCTCCTGAGCCTCGCCCGCCTTCAGCAATTGCAGACGGCCTGCCGCATGACTAAAGCCCGCGAGGATGTCATCCCCGATCGCCATCTGCCGGCCGAGCGCCTCGGCGTATTCCTCCGCCTCCGAGCCCGCCAGCAGCACCGCAACCTGCGCTGCGCCCAAGGCCACCGAGCCCAACATCAGATCCAGGCCTACTGAAGCCACATGCAGCACTTCCACCGGAATCAGATTCGCCGGCAAGCCCTCACCCGAACGTGCCAACCGCGCAATCAGCTCTCGGCCATCACTGCCGTTATGGAACAGCACCCGTGGATTCTTGCCGCCCGCTGCTGCATAAGCCTTCAGCATCGCTTTGATCCGCGCGCCCATATCGGCCACCCGCGGATAGGCATAAGTCATCGCCCCTGACGGACACACCGTCGCACAACCCCCGCAGCCCATGCACAGATGCGGCTCAACCTCGATGCGGTTTTCCTTGATCAGGCTGGTGATTGCACCGGTTGAACAGACATCAATACATTTCGTGCAGCCGGTAATCCCCGACCGCGAATGTGCGCAGATTTTTTCCTTGTAGACAAAAAACTTCGGCTTCTCGAATTCCCCGGTCATCTGCGGCAGCTTGGCCGCCGCCAGCGCCTGCTCCAGCGGATCGCGTCCAGGCGCCAGATAACCCTGCGGCGGCTGGTGCAGGCGGATATGCGGCGTCTCCGACAGATCAAACACCAGATCAAAACGGTCGGTGCGTGCTTTTTCGGTTCGATTGAAATCAATCGCCTTCACCGCACCGCAGGCGGTGACGCAGCTGCGGTGCGATTTGCATTTATCCATGTCAATCTGCAGCGCCACGCTGATCGCCGATTCCGGGCAAGCCTCGACGCAGGCGCCACAGCGCGTGCAGGCTTCAAGATCAATCGGATTCGACTGCTCCCAGGAAACCTCGAATGCGCCGAGATACCCCTTCAAATCAGTGACCCGCCCCGAATACACCGGAAACCGCCGCTCGGCGGGCAATTCAGCGCCCTGCGCGTCATCGGTAATCAGCACGGAAATCGACAGCGAATCCGCCAAGCGCTCCGCCCAGCCCAGCGCCGCCGCGCCGGGACCGACGATCAGCAGATTGTTGCCGGCCTCGTAGTTGACCACCGGCACCGGCTCGGCATCGGGTAGATCGGCAGCTGCCAGCAGCGCCGCCATTTTCGGCGCCGACTGCGCCCCCTCTTCAGACCATCCGGCGGTCTCGCGGATATTGACGAAGCGGATCGCCGCCTGACCGCCAAAATCATCATGCAAAGCCGAGAACAGCGAGGACTCCTGCGTGCAGGCCACCAGCAGATCGTCGCCGCTTTTGACCGCCGCCTCGAATGCCGCAACATGCTGCCGGCACAGCGCGTCATGGATGCGCGGCTCGCCGGATTCGCCCAGCGCAGCGGTAATGGTCTTGCCGTCCATCTTCATGGTGCGGTTGCAATTGCACAGCAAAGTCTTGTGACGCATGGTTATCCCGTATTGATTACCGTTGTTTTTTATCGACGACGACCTGCAGCGCTCAGACCGGCCGCGGGCTCTTGTTCTGTGGTTCCGGCGGCTCGGCAATCACCTCCGCCACCGGTTCCTGCGTTTCAGCGGGCAATGCCGCCTGGGTACCACTCTCCTCACCGCCCGCCGCAGCCAGACGCTGCTGCTCGGCTTCCGCTTCCTCCAGCTTCTTGGCTTCCGCGCGGCGCTCCTCACCAGCAACAATGATGTCCTGAGCGTGTTTCATCTGCTTCAGCATCGCCTCCGGTATCGGATCCGATACCGAATAATCATCAATATAGATGTCGAGCCCGTCCATGACATTGAAATGCGGCTCATGGAACAACTTCTTCAGTGCTGCGCGGCGCAGCGACTCATCCACCTTCGGGTGCAGAAAGCCGCGGAAATCCGATTCCATGTTCAGCCCTTCGACCGGCGGCAGCACCGGCGGCTGCGCCTGAGTCGCCGGCGTCTCTGCAACGGGCTTCACTGCCACCGGCTGTTCGCGCGCCTCTTTTTTGCGGCGCGACCAGCGGGACAGGAATTCCTCCGGCGCTTCAGTCTTTTTGGGTTCTTGGTCGTTCATGATCTGCGCAAACGGCAACGGCTCAATCCGGCCGCCAGTTACCCATGCGCCCTTTATCCTTGTTGCTCGCGTATTTCCTCTTTTTGGGCGGCTCGGGTTTGTAGTTCTCTTCGCAATACTTCGCCATCCACGGAATCAGCTCCGCCGGCAGCGGCACGCCATCCACCGGTTCGCCGCTATCCAGCCAACGCGAACCTTCGTGGTAACTCACGGTCAGGCGGTAAGGCCGTGCCTGCTCGTCCTCCATCCGCCACATCACGAAGACCTTGGGCTGCGGGGAGGTGATGTTCATGTAATAACCCTCAGCCTCATCGCGCTGCAGAACAATGTCGAAACCGCAAAACAGCACCTGAAACAGTTCCGGCTTGTCGAGGATCACCTTGGGCTCGGCGGACGGTTCCAGATCGGGCACAACGCCCTTGGCCTCCCATTTTTCAGAGGCCCAGCGATTGTTCAGCGCCTGCCGCTCCATGATCACGGCAGCGGGCCAGCGGGTGCTTAAAATGGTATCGGATTGCGACATGCGCGCCATTCTGCGCTACCGCCCCCGGGGATTCAACCGCTGGATGCGCGTAAATACCTGATTTGCAAGTATTGTCATCCTTGCGCCCGCGGATTCTCCTTTGCCATAATCAGTGCCCCTCACGGCCACCGTCATGACCCTCCCGATTCCAGACGCCAGCAGCGCCAATACCCGCGACCGCCTCGGCCGACCGCTACGCGATTTGCGCATCTCGGTCACCGACCGCTGCAACTTCCGCTGCGTCTATTGCATGCCGAAAGAGAAGTTCGGCAGCGACCATCAGTTTCTGGAACGCTCGGCCCTGCTGTCCTTCGAAGAAATCGCCCGGGTCACGCGCATCTTCAAATCCCACGGCGTTGAAAAAATCCGCCTCACCGGCGGCGAACCGCTGGTGCGCCGCAATGTCGAGCAGTTGGTCAAACTGCTTGCTGACATTCCCGGCATGGACCTGACGCTGACCACCAACGGCTCTCTGCTCGCCAAAAAAGCGCAGGCCCTGCACGACGCCGGCCTCAAACGCATCACCGTCAGCCTCGATTCAATGGACGACGCCGTGTTCAAGGCGATGAACGACGTCGACTTCCCGGTGGCAAAAGTAATCGAAGGCATCGACGCTGCTGCCGCCGCAGGATTTGATCCGATCAAGGTCAATATGGTCGTCAAGCGCGGCCTCAACGAACACAGCATCCTGCCGATGGCGCGCTTTTTCCGAGAACGCGGCCACATCCTGCGCTTCATCGAATTCATGGACGTCGGCGCCACCAACGGCTGGCGCCTGGATGATGTGATCAGCGCGCGCGAGATCGTCGACATCATCTCGCGTGAAATGCCGCTGGAACCCGCCGACCCCAATTACACCGGCGAAGTCGCCGAACGCTGGCGCTACAAGGACGGCTCCGGCGAAATCGGCGTCATCGCCTCCGTCACCCAGGCCTTCTGCCGCGACTGCACCCGCGCGCGCATCTCCACCGAAGGCCAGCTCTACACCTGCCTGTTCGCCACCAGCGGCCACGATCTGCGTTCGCTGCTGCGCGGCGGCGCCAGCGATGCCGAACTCTCAGCCGCAATCGGCAAAGTCTGGACCGCACGTGCAGACCGCTATTCGGAAATCCGCGGTGAACACACGATCCCGCTGAAAAAAATCGAGATGTCGTACATCGGCGGTTAAGCCGGTCGATTGATCATGCCGAAACCGGAAATCACCCACGCTTCCCGCCCGCTCACCGTCGAAGTCGACGCACTGAACGAACACGGTGAGTCCGTGCCGACACCCATCGCCGGCGAACATCCGCTGACGATCTATATCGACAAGCGCGAAATCGTCACGCTAATGACGCTGGGCCAGAACCCCGAAGCGCTGGTGCTCGGCTATCTGCGCAACCAGCGCCTGATGAAATCCATCGATGACATCAAAGCTGTGCAGGTTGATTGGGAAACCGATTCCGCCGCGGTCACCACGCGCAAGGCCGTCAAAGACCTCGACAAAAAAATGAGCAAGCGCACCGTCACCACCGGCTGCGGCCAGGGCACGGTGTTCGGCGACCTGATGGAAGAAATCGACAGCATCAAACTGCGTGACGACGTGCGCTTGAGCGAAACCGGTCTGCACGCCCTGCTCAACGCCGTGCGGCTGCACGAAACCATTTACAAAAGCGCCGGCGCCGTGCACGGATGCGCGCTCGCCGCCGTCAACGGCGACAACGCCGAAATCCTGCATTTTGTGGAAGACGTCGGCCGCCACAACGCCGTCGACGCGATTGCCGGCCTGATGTGGCTCAACGACATCGACGGCTCGGACAAGGTGTTCTACACCACAGGCCGGCTGACTTCCGAAATGGTGATCAAGGCTGCGCAGATGCGCATCCCCTTCCTGGTCTCCCGATCAGGACTGACGCAGATGGGCCACGACGTCGCGCAACGCACCGGCATCACCATGCTTGGTCGCGCGGTCAACAAACACTATCTGCTGTTCACCGGCCGCGAGCGTTTCGTGAAGCCGATCAGCCGCACGCTGGTCGCCTGAGATGGCTGACAGGAAAGACAAGATCACCGGCATCCTCCTCGCCGGCGGCCAGGGCCGGCGCATGGGCGGCGTCGACAAGGGCCTGCAGCTGCTGCGCGGCAAACCGATGGCGCAGCACGTCATCGAACGCTTCGCCCCGCAGGTCGATGAACTGCTGATTAATGCCAACCAGAATATTGAACAATATCAAGGGCTTGGATATCGCGTCATCCCTGATGCCATCGGTGGTTTTGTAGGCCCGCTGGCGGGACTGCACCGCGGCCTGAGTGAAGCCACACATCAGCTGGTGGTCACCGCACCCTGCGACTCACCCTTCCTGCCGCTGGATCTGGTGGCGCAACTCAAGACCGCGATAGACACCAACAACGCCGAACTCGCCGTCGCCAAGACCGGCGATCAGCCACATCCGGTGTTCAGCCTGTGCCGCACATCAGTATTGCCTAGCTTGACTGCTTTTCTTGAGTCTGGCGGGCGCAAGATTGATTTGTGGTACTCGCAACTGAAGGCGGTCGAAGTACAGTTTACGGATGAGGCGGCGTTTCGTAATATCAATACGCGGGAAGAACTTTCGCAGAACGGGCAGCTATAAAGTGGCTCGCTAAATAACAAATAGGGTCAGTGTAAGTTTTCTGAAAACTTGCACTGACCCTATTCTTTAAAACTTGATCCCGAGCAGTTTCGCCGCATTGCCGCCGAGGATTGCGGCCTTCTGTTTGTCCGTGAGGCTTTTCGTCGCCATGATGTGATCGACCGGATGCTGGTTCCACGGAATCGGGTGATCGGTGCCGATGACGACCTGGGATGCGCCGACCTCTGCAACGAGGTGGCGCAGCGCCTCCGGCGTAAAAACGAGCGAATCAAAAAATATCTGTTTCATGTACTCGGTCGGTTTTTTCTTGAGTTTGATGTCCGGATTGCAGCCGCCCGGGTAGACGAAGCAGCCGTAGTCCATGCGCGGCGCGTAAGAACCCAGGAAGCCGCCACCGTGTGCGGCACACACCTTCAAGCGCGGAAACCTGTCGAACGTGCCTTCAAAGATCAGGTGCTCCAGAGCGATCGTGGTGTCGAGCGGATTGCCGATCACGTTGGAGAGCCAGCCGTTGCCCTTGAAGCGATGGTTGAGCTCCGGCGTGCTTTGCGGATGGATGAAGAGCGTCACGTCGAGTTCCTGGGCTTTCG
Organism: Burkholderiales bacterium; assembly: GCA_044378065.1. GTDB lineage: Bacteria > Pseudomonadota > Gammaproteobacteria > Burkholderiales > SG8-41. The sequence goes on from JBILYA010000040.1 coordinate 7,917, forward strand.
CCCAGACCGGATGGAATTTCGGATCGGCGAACTCGTAGCCCGCCACACTGCCGCCGATCGCCGCGCCCTTCAAGCCGTATTTGCGTACCGCGTCCTCGAGTTGGCGCACGGCGAGGTCCGGAAACTGCAAGGCGAGCGACGCGAAGGCGGTGAGCCGGTCCGGCTGACGTGCGCACAGTTCGGCGAGCCCCTCGTTCTGCAGCTGGATTACCTTGGTAACGAGGTCGCGCTCCTTGCCGTACCACCACGGGTTGATGCTCAGCACTTCCATGTCGATGCCCTGCGCATCCATGCCGGCGAGCCTATCCTCGAGCACGATGTCGAACTCTTTCGAGCCTTTGGTCGGCGGATAGATGGCCTTCGCCTCGGCAGCGGGCAGCAGCGCCAACGCCTCGGCAATCAGACAATGCGCGTGCACGTCGATCGTCCTGACGCGTTTGCCTTTGATCAGAACCGGCAGCCGGCCGGTGCTGGACTTCGCTCGCTTGCGCGCGGGTGCTCGCTTAGCCGCGGCTTTGAGAAGACCACAGTCGGTGAATATCACGCCCGATGTGGTCGATGGTGTGGTGTTGCTCCCTGTTGCAGGCATTGCTCTCTCCTCTGATGGAATTCGGCGTCGAGGCCGGCTGGCGACCGCCAGGCCATGTGATTGCGGGAAGCGCTGTTAAATACAGCGAATAAACAAGGTCAGTGTAACTTTAATTTTTTATTTGCAAACTGCAGCGAATCATTTCCGCCAGCCTCAACGCCCTGTATCAACTGAGCCGTGCCGCCACCATAAACAGCAGCCACGGCGCCACCAGTATTAGAGCGGTCTGCAACCACGTCAGGAAACCGGCAGGCGCCGGCTGCGGTCCATGGGCATTCGGACCGGCGTTCCCCCGGGCCCAGGCCAGGTAGCCGATAAACAGCAGCACGACCGACCCGGTGCCCAGGGACAGCCAGAACCCCAGAACAATCTGCCATGCCGGCCGGCCGAGGTCGTGACCGCGCAACACCGCAGCGATCATGGCGCCGATCAGACAGACGCCGATCAGCACGAACAACACCGGCTGCGCATTGGCGGCGCCGCCCCGCCCGCTGGTTGCGAAATCCAGCGCATACAGCGCGAGAGCGACCGCATTGAACGCAGTCATCACGCCATAAGCAAAAACCGGGCGCGGTCGAATCGTTTCATGGCGTCATGTCCGCGCGGCCTGCGCCGCTACCCGCAGCGCACCGCGTAATCCCACCTTCGCATCCATCACCACCTTCACAGGGATCCCCGACAGCAGCGGCGTAAACGCGCCGCGTCCGGTAAAGGCGCGCATGAACGCGCCCTCCTTCAGCCGGCCGATGATCTTCGGCGCAATACCACCCGCGACATAAACACCGCCGCGCGCGAGAGAGCCCAGCGCCATATTGCCGGCGAAAGCGCCATAGGCCGCGACAAACAGATCGAGCGCGCGCACCGCCAGCGGATCGAGTTTGCGCAGGCCGTATTCGGCGATGATTTCCGCCTGATCAACACCTTGATGTTTGGTTGCCTCCAGCAGTTGTTTGGACGGCAGGCCCAGCCCGCTGTCCTGCAGGAAGCTGAACACGCGCATCAGGCCCGGGCCGGAAATCACCCGCTCCCAGGACACACGACCGAAGTTGCGGCGCAGATACAGCAGAAGCTTGTCCTGCAGTTCATCGGTGGGGGCGAAGTCGGCGTGTCCGGCTTCCGAGGACACAACGCGGTATTGGTCACCGGATTTGACGATCACGCCCACACCCAGCCCGGTGCCGGCGCCGACGATGATTGCCGGCGCCTCTTCATCCGCTTCCGCGGCCTGCAGCGTCGCAAAGCTGGCGGACGGCAGATAACTCACGCCGAGGCCTGCCGCCTGAAAGTCATTGATCAGCGTGACATTGGGCAACTTGAACTGCTCGGAAACGGCCTCGCCTTCCACCTGCCAGCCGAGGTTGGTCAGCACGGCAGCGTTGTCCTTGACCGGGCCAGCCACCGCGAAACAGGAGGCGGCGATGCGATCACGCAAGGGTTTGAAGCTTGGACGATCAAGGAAGGTCTGCAGCAGCGGCGCGAAGTTCTGGTAGTCGCGGCTGGCGAGGGAATCTTCGCTGATGATGCGCGGGCCTTCGTTGGTGATTTCAGCGAGGGCGAAGGTGGCGTGGGTGCCGCCGATGTCGGCGGCAAGGATGACTTGTGCTGGGGTGGTCATTCGTTACTGTTGTTGTTTGATCGAATTTTCAGTAGCAGGGAGCTTCAGCATTATGCCGTGCCGCGGAGCGTTACGCTGTGACTTGCAAACGCGACAGCGGATTCTGGCGGTAGAACTGTGACAGTTGTTCGTAGACCGCAGGGTAATCCTGCTGCAGCGCGTCCGGGCGCTCGAAAAACAGCTCGCTGAGCACGGCGAAGAACTCGGCGGGGTCTTCGGCGGCGTATTCGTCGATCAGGGTGTCTTCACGGGCGTCGAGGCGGCGCTCGAAGTCCTCGAAGGCTGAGGTGAAAGTCTGTGTCCACGCTTCACGGTCCATGCCGGCGTGCAGCGGCGGGAAGCCGTCGGCGGCGCCGTTGCGCATGTCGAGCTTGTGGGCGAATTCATGCATCACCACGTTATAGCCGTCACCGCTGTCTGCAGCCTCGGCATCGACCCAGGACAGGATCACCGGCCCCTGCTCCCAGGCCTCGCCCGAAAATGGTGCGCGCACATGATGCATGACGCCGTCTTCATCCATGTATTCATGGTCGACGATGAATTCATCGGGGTAGACGATGATCTCGATCCAGTCATCG
>JBILYA010000387.1:0-2692 GCA_044378065.1 Burkholderiales bacterium
ATAGAAATTGAGGTCGTGGTCGCCGGCCGCGAACGTGTCATAGGTCGGTGAGCCGAGGCCGGTGACGACCAGCGCATCGCCGCGGTCGGCGAGCAGCGCGGCGACGACTTTGCGGCGGTCGAGTCCTGCAGGTTTTTTGCTGGCCATGATTATTTATTCCAATTCTTGAAACCGATGACGCGCTGCTGGATCAGCACCGCGACCGGCCGTTGTGTATTGAAGGCGAGGGCGGTGCAGGCATGGACAGTCTCTTTGACGTCCTCGGCGCGATCCACCGAATGCACGATGACGCCGGCGTTCTCCAGCGCAGCAGCAGTGCTGCCGCCCATCGCCACCTGCCAAGGATTGAATTCGCCCCAGACGCCGCGCATGGTCACGATCATCAGCAACGGCAGCCGGCATTCCTCATACAGTGACAGCATGTTGATGCAGTTGCCGACGCCGCTGGACTGCATCAGCAGCACGCCCTTGGCGCCGCCCATCCAGGCGCCGGCGAGCATCGCGACGCCTTCTTCCTCGGTGGTCAGCGATACCGCGTGCATGGCCTTGTCGGCATGGCAGCGGTTGATCAGCTTGGCGTGGCCGGCGTCCGGTACATAGGCGACTTGGGTGACGCCCGCATCCTTGAGCACTTCATAGATCTGGTCCGGCCATACGGTGGCGCGGGTTTGCTGGTCGGTCGTCATCGTTGTTTGTCCGGTCAGCGCACGTTCTTGTTGAGCCATCCGGCGATCATCGCGGCGATGTCGAGGTTGTTCTTTTCGATCATCACCATATGGCCGTTGCCTTTGATGCCGACATCTTCAAGACGGACAAAGTCGGTTTTAACGCCGGCCTGTTTCAGATACTTGGCGGTGCAGTGGTCGTAGATGGCGTGATAGGAGGCTTCCGCCGCGAAGACCAGCACCGGTACGTTCTGCAGATTGGTCAGCTTGCGTGCCGGTTCAGCCTGCAGCATGCATTTCACCAGCTGCGGCCCGTCGGCGGCGGCTTCTTCCGCCTTGATCAGTTGCGCCGGATCGGTCACTGCCGGTGTGTAGGCCATCGGCGTTTCGGTGACGCCCCAGTGGCGTGCGGCAGCGGTGCCGAATACCGCTTCACGGAAGGGCGGGCCTGACGGTTCTGCAGCAACGATGCCTTTCACCAGATTGGGACGCGCATCGGCCATTACCCAGCCGAAGGGGCCGGATTGTGAATGGGTGAGAATGATTGCGGGGCCGATCTTGTCGAGCAGCGCGGCGCCGGCGTCACGCACCAGCTTTTCGCTGACGCTGTTGGGGCGCAGCAGTTGTACCTGGGAAGCGTAGAACTGGTCGAACACCGGATCACCGCGCAGTCCCTTGTTCGGGCCTTCGCCGGGGAATTGGGTATGCAGCTCCGCTTTGGGCCACAGCTTGAATTTCGCGGCGGCGGTGAATCGCTTCTCGATCACGTCCGCGGGAAAACGGGAGATTTCGCCGGCATTGCCGGCGTCGGCGGAGCGTCCCCGCGCGGGCTGGTCGACCACATATACGGCATAACCCTGTTCGACAAAATAATCCGCCCAGCCTTTGCGGCCGTCCGGGGTGCCGGTGAAGTTGGTGCCGGTCTGCGCCGCACCGTGAATCATCACGATCGGATAGGGCTTGGTGACTTTGGCGGGGATGCGGTATTCGGCATACATCTGGCCGGCCATGATCTGTCCGGCTTTGGTATCGACATACTGGCCTCCGGCAAACAGATAGCCTTGTTTGACGGCATCCTGCGGTGCGGCGCAGCCGGCGATGGCGGCTATCAGCAGGGACCCGATGGCGATGCGGCGTGTCAGCATTGTTGTTCTCCTCCCGAAACGTCAATGAAGGTGCAATTCTAAGGCATCCGCCTGTCCGGGACGGAAGCTGTTCCGGTGAATCGCCGGGAAGGGTTCCGCCCGGTGCTCGCTTATAATATTGTCTGTAATTTCCTCACAGCCGGTAAACTTCCCATGAGCATTGGAATTGATCAAAGCCTGCACGCCGAAATTCGCGAAGGTGTGCGCGCCGTGTGCAGCCAGTTCGACAGCGCCTACTGGCAGCAGGTCGATGATGTGCGCGGTTATCCCGACGCCTTTGTCAAAGCGCTGACGGATGCCGGCTGGTTGTCGGCGCTGATTCCCGAGGAATACGGCGGCTCCGGCCTGAGCCTGACCGAGGCCTCGATCATCATGGAAGAGATCAATCGCAGCGGCGGCAACTCCGGCGCCTGCCATGGCCAGATGTACAACATGGGCACGCTGCTGCGCCACGGTTCAGCTGAACAGAAAAAACAATATTTGCCGAAAATCGCCACCGGCGAACTGCGGCTGCAGTCGATGGGCGTGACCGAGCCGACCGCCGGCACCGACACCACCAAGATCAAAACCGTTGCCGTCAAAAAGGGCGACAAGTATGTCGTCAACGGTCAGAAGGTGTGGATCTCGCGCATCCAGCATTCCGAGCTGATGATTCTGCTGGCACGCACCACGCCGCTCGACCAGGTCAAGAAAAAATCCGAGGGCATGTCGATTTTCATCGTCGACCTGCGCGAAGCCATCGGCAAGGGCCTTGAGGTCAAGCCGATCCGCAATATGGTGAACCACGAAACCAACCAGCTGTTCATCGATAATCTGGAGCTCCCGGCGGAGAACCTGATCGGCGAGGAGGGCAAGGGCTTCAAATACATCCTCGACGGCCTC
>JBILYA010000388.1:0-2691 GCA_044378065.1 Burkholderiales bacterium
ATGCGAGACCAGCACCATGCTGCCTTCATATTCGGCGAGCGCAGCGGTCAGCGCCTGGCGCATTTCGAGATCGAGGTGGTTGGTCGGTTCGTCGAGCAGCAGCAGATTGGGTTTGCGGCGTACCAGCAAGGCCAGCGCCAGCCGCGATTTTTCACCGCCGGAGAATGGCGCCACGGGGCGGTCGGCCATCGTGCCGCGGAAATCGAAACCGCCGAGGTAATCCCGCAGATCCTGTTCGCGGGTCTGCGGTTCCAGCCGCAGCAGGTGCTGCAGCGGCGATTCATCGGGGCGCAATTGTTCGAGCTGGTGCTGCGCAAAGTAGCCGATGGCCAGTCCGCGGCCTTCGCTGCGCTGGCCTGATGTCGGCTGCAATTCGCCGGCCAGCAGTTTGATCAGCGTGGATTTGCCGGCGCCGTTCGGTCCGAGCAGGCCGATACGTGCGCCCGGCGCCAGAGTCATTTCAATATCGCGCAGCACAGCGCGCTCACCGTAAGACACTGAAATTTTATTTAAATAAATCAATGTATTAGGTGATCTTACCGGCTGCGGAAAAGAGAACTCGAAAGGCGTGTCGACATGGGCGGCGGCAATTCGCTCCATGCGCGCCAGCGCCTTCAGGCGGCTCTGCGCCTGTTTTGCTTTGGTGGCTTTCGCACGGAAGCGTGCAACGAAGGATTCCATGTGTGCAATGACGCGCGTCTGCTTTTCGTAAGTCGCCTGCTGCGCGGCGAGCTGTGCGGCGCGGGCGTCTTCGAACGCGGAGTAATTGCCGGTATAGAGAGTGAGTTTTGACGACTGGATATTCGCGATGTGCGTGACGCAGCCGTCAAGAAAATCGCGGTCATGCGAGACCACGACCAGCGTGCCCTTGAATCCGGACAGCCATTGCTCCAGCCAGACCACGGCGTCGAGGTCGAGGTGGTTGGTCGGTTCATCGAGCAGCAACAGATCGGCGCGCGAAATCAGTGCCTGCGCGAGGTTGAGGCGCATGCGCCAGCCGCCGGAGAATTCGCGCACCGGACGTTCGATTTCGGTATCGCTGAATCCGAGTCCGGCGAGCAGGGCGGCGGCACGGGCCCGCGCGCTATAACCGCCGATATCGTCGAGGCGAACGTGCAGCTCGGCGATGGTTTCGCCGGCATGCGCCGTTTCGGCGTCAGCGAGTTCGCGTTCCAATGTGCGCAGTTCGGTGTCGCCGTCGAGCACGTAGTCGATGGCGGCAGTGTCGAGTGCCGGGGTTTCCTGGGCGACGGAGGCAATGCGCCAGGTGGCGGGGATGTCGCAGTCGCCGCGTTCGGCCTGCAGTTCGCCGCGCAGCAATGCGAAGACGCTGGATTTGCCGCTGCCGTTGGCGCCGGTGAGTCCGACGCGCCAGCCGGGATGAATTTGTACGCTGGCGTCGGCGATCAGCTCGCGTACGCCGCGGACCAGGGTGAGATTACGAAACTGGATCACGTTTCAAAAGCCGGGTGGTTCAAAACAAAACGGGGGATTCAAAGCAAAACGGCCCCGCGGGTTGCCCCGCGAGGCCGTCGGTGCAGCTATTGTAACGCGGTGATCAGTCGGCTTTGACGTTGGCGGCCTTGACCACTTCCGCCCACTCGGCGACTTCGCGCTTGAGCAGGGTTTCAAAGGCTTCCGGCGTGCCGCCTGCCGGCTCCAGACCGTCCAGCGCGATGCGTTTGGCAAAGTCCGGATCCTTGATCGCCTTGTTCACTTCGGCGTTCAGCTTGTCGATGATCGCTTTCGGCGTTCCCTTGGGGGCAATGATGCCGTGCCAGTTGTTGACCTGGTAGTCATAGCCGGATTCCATCACCGTCGGGGTGTTCGGCATCGCCGACAGGCGTTTGGGCGAAGATACGGCGAGACCTTTCAGGCGGCCGCTGTTGATATGGCCGATCACCGCAGATACCGCAGCAACCATCATTTGCGTGTTGCCGGCGATGGTGTCGATGACGCCCGGGCCCGTGCCTTTATACGGGATGTGGGTGATCTTGATGCCGGTGCGCAATGCAAACAGTTCCGACGACAGATGCGTGATGCCGCCGTTACCGGTGCTGGCGTAGTTCAATTGGCCGGGCTTGGATTTGGCAATGGCCACCAAATCCTTGACGGTTTTAACCGGCAGCGACGGGTGGACAGAAATGACGTAGGGGCCGTTCTCGGTCTGCACCACGGAGGCCATGTCGTTCAGCGTGTCGTATTTCAGATTCTTGTACAGGCTGGGCGACGTCGTGTAGCTGCCGGAAATCAGCAGCAGGGTGTACCCGTCAGCAGGGGATTTCAGCGCGATTTCGCTGCCCAGTGTGCTGCCGGCACCCGGACGGTTGTCGACAACGAACTGCTGGCCCATGGCTTTCGACAGCGAGGGCGATACCGCGCGGGCGATGAAGTCGGAGCCGCCGCCCGGTGCGAACGGTACGATGATGCGCACTGTTTTGGACGGATAATTCTGGGCGTGAACGGCGGTGCCGAGCGCGCACAGGATGGCTGCTGTAATGACGCGGGTTTTCATGTTGGATCTCCAGCGGTTGATGATCTTGATCTTCAGGTTTTTGGGGTGGCTGTATTACTGTAACGGAATCGTGTTCGATATCCGGCGGAGCCTGTCGGCCGGATTCATGGCTTGCAACTTTGCTGTCCTCGGGCTGTCTAGTTGTTGTTATATCCTGGGTTGTCACATCCTCAGGT
>JBILYA010000389.1:0-2683 GCA_044378065.1 Burkholderiales bacterium
CGGCGACGCGGAACCACAGGAACTGATCGGCGCGGAACTTGAGCCACTGACTGTAGATGCGTTTGAAGTGCGGACTTTTTTCGGCGGCTTCGTCGTAAATTTCGAAGGCAGCCTTCTGCGCGGCCTCCATGATCGGCTTGGAAAACTGGCGCAGCTGCGCACCGCCGCCGACCAGACGCTTCAGCGCCTGCGGGTTTTTCGCATCGTAACTGGCCAGCATGTGCACATTGGCTTCGGCACAGGCCGATTCGAATATCGACTTGTAGGCCTTGGGCAGCGACTCCCATTCCTTCATATTCACCACCGTCGACAGCTGCGGCCCACCTTCCCACCAGCCGGGGTAGTAATAATACTTGGCGACTTTCTGGATGCCGATTTTTTCGTCATCGTAAGGGCCGACCCACTCCGCAGCATCAATCGTGCCGCGTTCCAGTGCCTGATAAATTTCGCCGCCGGCGATCTGCTGGCCAACCACGCCGAGTTTGCCCAGCACCTGCCCGGCGAGTCCGCTGACGCGCATTTTCAGGCCTTTGAGATCGGCCAGCGTTTTGATTTCCTTGCGATACCAGCCGCCCATCTGCACGCCGGTGTTGCCGGTGGGGAACTGGATGCAGCCGTAATCCTTGAACAGGTCGGCTACCGCCTGCATGCCGCCGCCGTAATACATCCAGGCGTTCTGCTGGCGCGCGTTGAGTCCGAAAGGCAATGCCGTGGCAAAAGCAAATGCCGGGTCCTTGCCGATATAGTAATAAGGCGCCGTGTGACCACATTGCACCGTACCGTTCTGCACCGCATCGAGCACCTGCAGGCCGGGAACGATTTCACCGGCAGCGAAGACGCGAATCTGGAATTTGCCGTCCGTGCCCTCCGATACGCGCTTCGACAGGATGTCGGCAGCGCCGTACAGCGTATCGAGGGTTTTCGGGAAACTGGAAGCGAGGCGCCACTGGATCACCGGCTGCGCGTGAACAATCGCCGGCGCTGCCACCGTGCCTGCGGCGAGGCCGAGCCCGGCCTTTTTCAGGAATGAACGTCGTTGCATGACAACCCCTCCGTAATACCCGTAACTATTTGTTTTTTAATGTCTATCTCAAGTGCCGGCGAGAGTCATGCCCTCGACCAGCACTGAACCGCACTGCCGCGAACTGCGTCGCGACACATCGTTGCCGATGGCGACGATGTTTTTGAACATGGTTTTCAGATTACCGGCGATGGTGATTTCCTGCACCGGATAGGCAATCGCGCCGTTCTCCACCCAGAATCCGGCGGCGCCGCGCGAATAATCGCCGGTGACAGGATTCACACCCTGTCCCATCAGTTCGGTCACCAGCAAACCGCGGCCCATCTTTTTCAACAGTGCCGGAAAGTCTTCGCCGGTGTCTTTCATCATCAGGTTGTGGTTGCCGCCGGCATTGCCGGTGGTCTGCATGCCGAGCTTGCGCGCCGAATAGCTGGCGAGGAAATAACCCTGCACCACGCCGTCCTTGACGATGTCACGGGCCTGCGTTGCCACGCCCTCTTCATCAAAGGCGCCGCTGGCGAGACCTTTCGGAATCAGCGGCAAATCGGTCATCTGCACAATCGGTGAAAACACCGGCTTGCCGAGACTGTCGAGAAGAAATGAAGACTTGCGGTAGAGGCTGCCGCCCGATACCGCCGATACAAAATGCCCCATCAGACTCGCTGCGACGCCGGATTCATACAGCACCGGCACCTGCTCGGTCGGCACCTTGCGTGCCTTCAGCCGCGCGATGGCGCGTTCGCCGGCCTTGCGGCCGATGAAGTCCGGAGCAGGCAGATCGGCAGGGTCGCGCACGGTTTCATACCAGTCGTCGCGCTGCATGCCGTCGCCCTTGCCGGCGATCAGCGCGCACCAGATGCTGTGGCGCGAGCTCGGATAACCGGCGAGAAAGCCGTTGGTGTTGCCGTAAATGAAATGCGACTGCTGCGTCGATACCGTAGCGCCTTCGGAATTGCTGACTTTCTTGTCGACCGCAAAGCCCGCGGCTTCGCAGGCCTGCGCCATTTCGATGGCGCGTTCGACCGGCATGTCCCAGGGGTGGATCAGATCGAGGTCGGGAAATTCGCGCGCGAGGCGGTCCGGATCAGCGAGGCCGGCGCAGTCGTCGGTCGCGGTGTAACGCGCAATCGCCAGTGCCGCATCCACCGTGTCGCGCAGCGCCTGCGGCGACAGATCCGAACTGGAAGCGTGGCCGCGCTGCTTGCCGATGTAGACGGTGACGCCGATGCCCTTGTCGCGGTTGTATTCGATGGTTTCGACTTCGCGCTGGCGCACGGTGACGGTCTGGCCGAAGCCTTCACTGACCTCGGCGTCCGCAGCGGTCGCGCCGCGGGTTTTGGCATGGGTCAGCGCGTCAGTCACCAGCTGTTTGAGCGTGTCGTCGGTATAGGAAAACGGATTGGATGCCATGATTTTTGCGGAATGCAGGGGCCGGCCCTGCAGGAAAGGGCGTTATCATAACAGCTTCAAATTCAGCCATTTCCTGCGATCACCTGCGATTTCACCCTGTTTTTCCCATGGATGACACCCCCGAATACGACGATCTGCCCAGCAAGAGCCAGCGCAAACGCGACATGGACGCGCTGCAGGCCATCGGCGCCGAGCTGACCGAGCTCAACGAACAGCAGTTGGCGACCATTGATTTGCCGGAAAGCCTGCGCG
>JBILYA010000390.1:0-2679 GCA_044378065.1 Burkholderiales bacterium
AGGCGATACGGCGTACTACCGCCGCCGAAGAACACCGTTGCATCGGCCTGCGCGGGATCAAACACATCCGGCGCATACACAAACAACAGGTTATTGCTGTCCCGCCAGGTGCCGAGCAACGCCGGATCGATCGTCGAAACCTGTGGAATGCCGGCGGGCTTTACCGGCGGATACCCCCGTGGCTTCAGCATCGCTGTGCCGGCACGCTGCCGACGGAAACACAGAATTCCTGAACCTGTTCTTGCGACGACACTTCCTGCTGCGACATGCCTGCCCCCCCTTATTACTTTATTGGAATGAATACGCCTTGTTCTGGCGATCCCGCCTTTTTCGGCGAGCCGCATGATACCGCCCGCCTGCAATTTAAAGACGAATGACTTCAGCAAGTGGACGCAGCACTGGTCATCCACGGTGCAACGGGGTATTTTCCGGTTCACTCAACGGAGAACCGCCATGCCTCAGATCACCCGCAAGCTGCAGCGCACCCTCATCGCCGCGCTGCTCATCGCCCCGACTCTCGCCACTGCCGCTTATCCCGAGCGCCCGGTGCGCATCATCGTGCCGGTCTCGGCGGGTGGTGGTGTGGATGCGCTGGCGCGGCTGATTGGACAGCATTACAACGCGGTGTGGGGCCAGCCCTTCATCATCGACAACCGCCCCGGCGCCGGCGGCAGTATCGGCCCCGAGCTGGTTGCGCGCTCCACACCTGACGGTTACACGCTGATGGTCAGCAGCAGCAGCTACATCACCAACGCGGCGATCCGCAGCGTGCGTTACGACCCGATCGCCGATTTTCAGCCGATCACCAAACTCACCACCAATCCTTACCTGATCGTCGTCACGCCCTCGCTGCCGGTGAAAACCGTCACCGACCTGATCAACCTCGCCAAAGCCAAACCCGACACCATCACCTATGCCTCATCGGGCACCGGCGGCGTGTTGCACCTCGGCGGTGAACTGCTCGCAACCCTCGCCGGCATCAAGATGACCCATGTGCCGTACAAAGGTGTGGCCGACGGTTACCCCGCAGTGATCTCCGGCCAGGTGAACTGGATGCTCGGCAGCCCGATCTCCGCACAGCCGCTGATGAAAGCCGGCCGCCTGCGCGGCATCGCCGTCACCACCGAAAAACGTCTCAAAGCCCTGCCTGATCTGCCGGCCATCGGCGAGACCGTGCCCGGTTATGAAGTGAGCGCATGGTTCGGCCTGTTCGGCCCGGCAAAACTGCCGCCCGCGATTGTTGAAAAGCTCTACAAGGAAGCGTCGAAAGCCGTCACCGAACCCACGCTCGCCGCCAAGATGGAAGCCGGCGGCACCGAAACCGTCGGCAACCCGACGCGTGAATTCACGCAGCAGGCCAAAGCCGAGTATGAGAAGTGGCGCAACCTGGTGAAGAAGGCCAACCTTAAGCTGGAAAACTAAGCGACACGTACCGACATTAATCCCGTCGCACGTCCGCAATCGAAAAACAAAACCTATCCGGTGACCGGTTGCGGAGGAAGTCCCCTTGGGTGGCGCCCCGAAGGAAAACGCCGAGATCTATGGCGTGGTAGTGGGGTTGGTGAGGAAATGCTGATGCCAAAAATGATATCATTATGATATCTTCTTGAGACATCCCAAGCTGGAGCCCCGCCCATGCCCGCGAAACCAAGTCCATCCCGCAGCAAATCCTCGACTGCCGAAGGGATTCTGCTGCGTTACCGAGACACCGACACACCGTACGGCGTCACCCGCAAGACTGCAAACCAACTCGCCAAAACACTGGGCCTCACCGAAACCCAGGTCATCCACGCCGCCCTTGCGCATTTCGCACGGCAGAATCTGCCCCGCTATGAAGCTGACACCGGCCCGCTGACCAAGGGGCAACAGGAAGCCATCCACGAAATGCAGCCCTCGGGGCGCATGACTGTCAAAGAAAGTCTGTTCTGATGGCTTCACCGTCGCCGCGCTGGTTTGCCGGACCACGAGCCGGCGACATCGTGTGGTGCCGGTTTCCGCAACGGGGACTACCTGGCCCGGGCCCCAAACCGCGCCCCGCGCTCGTCCTGCGGGTGGGCGAACATGCAGGTCATACCGTTGTCGAGGTGTGCTACGGCACCAGCCAGAAAACGGATCAACTTTATGCCGGTGAATTCGCCATCACCCCCGCCGATGACGCTGCATTCACCGCAGCCGGGTTGAGCTATCCAACCAAATTCAATCTTGGCGAAACTTTCGAATTGGATTTCAATGATCAATGGTTTGCGATCGCACCCGGCGCCCCTCACGGCCAGACCCCGAAACTGGGATTACTGCACCCGAGCCTGATACGCAGGGCCGCAGCGGCCGCCCGTGCCGCGAAAAAAAACTGAGCGAACTACTGCCCATCCCGCAGAAAATTCCTTCAGAACACCCCCCACAATTGCCACCCCGCGTTGACACTGCACCGGCCATGCTCTAACTTGCCTGCAGTCTGCAGCACTCAATAAATCGAATAATCGATCTGCAAGCGGAGGAGTCCCATGAACACTAAAGCCATCACCACGGCCTGTCTTCTGGCGGCCGGCGTCATTGCATTCGCACCGGTCAGCGCCACTGCGCAGGCCTACCCGGCCAAACCGATCCGCATGATCGTGCCCTTCCCGCCCGGTGGCGGCGTCGACATCATCGGGCGACTGGTCGGCAAAGGCATGGCGGATC
>JBILYA010000426.1:0-2677 GCA_044378065.1 Burkholderiales bacterium
CGGCGTCGACCAGGACGCCCCGAGGGTCGGGCTGAACTCCGCCGAGTTCGTTCCCGGTCCGCCGCCCACCGGCGTCTGGTCAGCGTTGGAGATATAGTACATCGGCAGCAAGCCATTGATGGTGAAGTGCGAGCAGGCGTGCCTGCTGCTCGAGGCCGGGGGTCGTTGCAAAGATATTGTCCTGCGGCGCTGTCCCGTAGCGATCCGGTGTACCGAACATCGCATCGATGCGGGCTGCATTTCCGTCAGAACGGGCGTCGCTGTATTGCGCGGCGACAGTGCCGGATCGAAAGGTGAGAAAAATAGCGGGAAGTACGGCGATGACAACGATTGCCTTCGATACGCCTCGCAGCAGCCTCCGCCCATAGGCTAGCCCGCGCATGCTAACTCCCCCCTGGACGGCTTTCGGTGACGCAGGCTCAGCGACACACAACCGGTTTGTTATCGTTACACTATAGTAGCGCTACCAAACATCAAGCCTGTGCCGAATGCCCAGCGCGGACGCAGACTGGCCATGCGCTCGAAGGCTTCTTCCCGCGCGCCGAGGCTACTGGATCGACTTTAGGAGACGGACTTTCTGAGCCGGGCGCAGCGCCTGTACGCCCGCCGTCACGACCACGTTTCCGGGCTCCAGCCCTTTCGTCACGACGACGCTGGCAAGGTCGAAGCGGGCCACCTCGATGGGACGGAGAGACACGGTCGATGTTGCCGGGTCGACAATCCACACCGCCGGCCGATGATCGATCGCAGTCAACGCGGATGCCGGAATCTCCATTCCCAGTCCGCCTTCGAGTTCGATTGTGCCCGTTACGGCCGAGCCCAGGCGCATCGCCGTCGGAGGGTCGGCCAATGCGACCCGAACCAGGAAAGTTCGGGTGATCGGGTCGGCCTGAGGGGCGACTTCGCGGACCCGCCCCGTCGCTCTCACAGTCGGCTCGGCGGTAAGCGCCACTTTCACGAGCGGATCGAGAGGCGCTGAGCCCTTCACCTGTGCGGGCACCTCAAAAACGGCATCGCGCCCTCCCTCGCGGGCGAGCGTCAGGATCATCCGTCCGGCGGATACTACCTCTCCCGGCTCGGCGCCGCGGTGGGTCACCCAGCCGGAATCGTCTGCAACCAGGTTCGTGTGGGAAAGCTGGGTCTCTGCGGTAGACAGGCGGGCATTGGCCGCCTCGAGTTGCGCCTGTGCCGCCTGTTTGGCCTGAAGGGCCTGGTCAAAGTTGACGCGTGTCGTGTGTCCGCTGCGCAGCAGCGCGTCCTGCCGCTCGAACTGGTTCTGTGTCTGGACCAGCAGCGCCTTGGCCGCAGTGACATCCGCCGCTGCCGCCTGTGCCGCATCGCGCGCCTGTTCGGGTTCGATGCGCGCAACGATCTGCCCCGCTTCCACCCGATCGCCCACGTTGAAGTTTCGCTCGATCATCCGACCGTTGGTGCGGAAGGCGAGGTTGATGACATCCTGCGCCTCGATATGGCCGGGCAGCGTCACGGTTTCCGATGCTGTTCGCTTTTCTATTGTAACCGAACGCACCGGCCGCGCCGCCACCTCGGGCGGCGCCTTGTCGTCACGGCAGGCTGTCAGGGCAGACACCGCCAAACATGCAACCAGCATCGTCGGCCGCAACCGCCACCTATGCACAATGCTCCGGCGATCGCCTGCAGACGCGTAGGGGGATACTGATGGCGTTCGAGACACGAGGTTGACCTCATTCCGACAAACATACCGGCTTCAGAGAAGTCCCCTGAGGAGACGGAGATGTTGCAAATGCAATCAAGCCTACCTTGGGCAGGAAAGCAGAGCAATACAGCCGCACCAGCTGAGTGAACGATCTTATGCCACGTCGGCGTAACAACCCTGTCATTGGCCGACGCCCCTCGAGAACATCGAGCCGGAAGCCAATGACCGGCATGCCTCATAGTTCGCTAAAGGACCTGAAGTCAGGTCACCGAAGGGGGCCGTCAAAGCGACTTTCCACCGACCGGAATTCTATTGCATCCCTCACTCGGTGTGCCTCAAAATTAATTGACCGGATTCGCTCTGCTTGTGCGACAAGAATTATGAGACGCTGTCTCAGCCAAGCCGTGGGGCGAAGAATTGGATATTTCAGGTAAATTTCTTTCAGTTATTTGCCGAGCCAGCGTGACTTGTCGTGTACTTTGTTTCGCGTCGCTTCTGTTGTTGTCGGCCTGCGCTCTCCCTCGGGAGGATGCGCCGCCACCCGGAGTTGCCGAGCAATACAACGTCCTCGGTATCGCCAATGCCCGCTTCTGGGTCGATCGGCGCTCAGCGCCATTGCTGGAGGAACTGCAGCAGCAGGCCCGGCGAGCAGCCGCGTCGCAATCCGGCGCCGCCCCGGCTCCAGAGCACCTGCTGGCGATCTCCGGCGGCAGCGACAATGGCGCCTTTGGCGCCGGACTCCTGGCGGGATGGACTGCCAGCGGAACCCGTCCTGAGTTTCGCGTTGTCACGGGCATCTCTGCAGGCGCATTGACGGCACCCTTCGCGTTCCTCGGCGCAAGCGAGGACGACAACCTGCGTGACGTATTCACCAACGTCGCGCCGGGAGAAATATTCGTCTTCCGGCGGATGTTGAGGGCTTTGCTATTCGAAGATGCCGTTGCCGACACGGGTCCGCTCGCCAACCTGATCTACCGTTACGCCAACGATGCCATGATGGCG
>JBILYA010000094.1:0-7353 GCA_044378065.1 Burkholderiales bacterium
CAGCGGGCCGATGTTGCCCAAGCCCAGCACGGCGGTGCCGTTGGTGATGACCGCGACCAGATTGCCGCGCGCCGTGTAGTTGCTGGCTTCCGCCGGATGGGCGGCAATTTCTTCGCAGACTTTGGCGACGCCGGGGGTATAGGCCAGCGCGAGGTCGCGCTGATTGACCAGACCCTTGGTCGGCGTGACGGCAATCTTGCCCGGCACGGGATAGCGGTGATATTCGAGGGCTGCTTTGCGCAGTTGTTCTTCAGGCATTGCGGAATCCGCCTTTCGGAAAATTCGGTCACGCAGCCACGGCTGCGCGGGAGCGGGATTATACCGTAGGGCGTCGCCGCCCCTGCAGAATCGGCCTCTGCCGCCATGAACAAACCGGTTGCTTATGGTATGTTCATGCCCCTCGCCGCATCGCCCGAAACTCCGCACCAAAATGGACACTTCCGCACTGCGCAGCTCGCTGTATCCCGAGATCGAACCCTATAACGCCGGGATGCTCGATCTTGACGGCCGTCATCGCATGTATTTCGAGGAGTCCGGCAATCCCAAGGGGGCGCCGGTGCTGTTCCTCCATGGTGGCCCGGGGGCGGGTGCCGCTGCGGCGCATCGCCGTTTTTTTGATCCGGCGCTTTACCGCATCGTCATTTTCGATCAGCGCGGCGCCGGCCGTTCGACGCCGCTGGGTGAAATCACCGACAACACCACACCACTGCTGGTCGCCGACATCGAAAAGCTGCGTGAGCACCTGGGCATCAAAAGCTGGGTGGTGTTCGGCGGTTCCTGGGGCAGCACGCTGGCGCTGGCCTATGGCGAATTCCATCCCGAACGCTGCACCGGCCTGATCCTGCGCGGCATTTTCCTGTGCCGCAAAAGCGAGATCGACTGGTTTCTCTACGAACTGCGCAATCTGTTCCCCGAAGCCTGGCGCGCCTTTTCCGATCCGATCCCCGCAGCGGAACGCGGCGATCTGCTCAGCGCCTACTACAGCCGGCTGACCAATCCCGATCCGGCCGTGCACATGCCGGCCGCGCGCACCTGGGGTACCTACGAAGGGTCGTGCTCAACGCTGATGCCGAGCCCGGAAACGGTGGCCTACTTTGCCGGTGACGTGGTGTCGCTGGGTCTCGCGCGCATTGAAGCGCATTACTTCAAGCACGATATTTTCCTGCCGGAGAATTATCTGCTCGCCAACGTGGATCGCATCCGCAACATTCCGGGCGTGATCGTGCAGGGCCGTTATGACGCGGTCTGCCCGATTGTCTCGGCTGATGATCTGCACCGCGCCTGGCCCGAGGCGGAATACCACATCATTCCCGACGCCGGTCACTCGGCATGGGAGCCCGGCATCTGCGCAGCACTGGTCCGCGCCTGCGAAAAATTCAAAACCATTTGAACATTTTGAACATTTAATAACAGCCTAAATTATCAAGGGAGAATGACATGAAACTCGTAACCTACTCAGCCACCAAACGCGGCCCCGCCGCGATCGGCGTGGTCGCTGCCGACGGCAGCATCATCGATCTGGCAACCGCAGCCAAAAAAGCGCGCGTCAAACTGCCCTTCGCCGCCAATGACATGATCGGCCTGGTAACCGCCGGCAAAAGCGGTCTGGCCCTGATCAAAAAAGCAGTCACCGGCGTGAAGACCGGCCACCACAAAATGAACAAGGTCACGCTGCACGCACCGATTCCGCGTCCGCGCAAGAACGTGTTCTGCGTCGGCTGGAACTATGTCGAGCATTTCGAGGAAGGCGCGAAGGCGCGCCCGCATGTCACCGAACTGCCGAAACACCCGGCCTTTTTCAGCAAGCAACCGCTGTCAGTGAACAGCCCCTACGGCGATGTGCCCTCGCACCCCGGCGTCACGGAAAAGCTCGACTGGGAAGTGGAAATGGCCGTGGTCATCGGCAAACCCGGCCGCAACATCAAGGAAGCCGATGCGATGAAACACATCTTCGGCTACATGATCGCCAACGACGTATCGGCGCGCGAAGTGCAGCGCCAGCACGGCCAGCAGTGGTTCAAAGGCAAGAGCCTCGACGGTCACTGCCCGATGGGCCCGTGGATCACCACGGCGGATGAAGTCAAAAACCCGCAGAACCTGCGCATCACCTGCCGCGTCAACGGCGTGACCAAGCAGGATTCGAACACCAGCTATATGTATTTCAAGATTCCGCGCCTGCTCGCTGAACTGTCGGCCGGCCTGACGCTGGAATCGGGCGACCTGTTCCTGACCGGCACCCCAGCCGGCGTCGGTCATGCGCGCAACCCGCCGGAATTCATGAAAGCCGGTGACATCCTGGAAACCGAAGTCGAAGGCCTCGGCCTGCTGCGTAACAAGATCGGCGCCAAATAAGGCGAAAGATCCTGTAAGAACGTTTCCGCAATATGGCCGCTGCATTGAGTGCAGCGGCCCACCGGCGTAGCATGGCCTTCCAAGCTTGGAGGAGCCCGCCATGGATACGCCGCAAAATACCAACATTACTGTCGTTCCCACCGGCGCCGCAATCGGCGCCGATGTGGTGGGTGTCGACCTGTCGAAGCCGCTGTCGCAGGAAACCTTCCGCCAGATCGAAGACGCCTGGCATACGCATCTGGTGCTGCGCTTCCGCGGCCAGAAGCTGGATGATCCGGCGCTGCTCGCCTTCGGCCAACGTTTCGGCGAACTCGATTCAGCACCGATTCATGCCGGCAAGGATGTGGTCAATCCCTTCCCGCAGATCACCGTGATGTCGAACATCAAGGTCGACGGCAAACCCATCGGCAATCTCGGCCACTACGAAGCGGTGTGGCATACGGATATGTCGTACAACGACCTCGCCCCGATCGGCAGCCTGCTGTATTCAATCGAAATACCGCCAGCCGGCGGTAACACCGGTTTCTCCAATATGTACAAGGCCTGGGACACGCTGCCCGCCGCGCTGAAAAAACAGGCGCTCGGCCGCTTCTGCCGTCATGACTCCAGCCGCAACAGCGCCGGCGAGCTGCGCAAGGGATTTTCGGAAGTGACCGATCCGCGCGACGCGCCGGGTGCGATGCATCCGCTGGTGCGTACGCATGAAAAAACCCACCGCAACTGCCTGTTCCTCGGCCGCCGCCAAAGCGCCTACATCATCGGCCTGCCGCTGGACGAAAGCGAAGACCTGCTCAACCAGTTATGGGCACACGCCACCAAGCCGGAATTCGAGTGGTATCAGGTGTGGAAAGTCGGCGATCTGGTGATGTGGGACAACCGCTGCGCGATGCATCGGCGCGATGCGTTTGATCCGGAGTCACGGCGATTGATGCACCGGACGCAGATCAAGGGCGGAAAACCCTTCTTTGATCCGAAGACGCTGGACCTGCGGGCTTAGTCGTTCTGCCCCACAAATAAAAAACGCCGGTTACTCCGGCGTTTTTTTTACGCTGTCGGCTGCAGCCCTGCCCGCCGCCTGCAGACTTTCCAATCCCGCTCGCTGCATCTCCAGCGTCTTGATGGTCATCTGCACAAAGCCGGTGTTCATCATCAGCCAGGTTTCCACGGCCTTGAGTTCGGCGATTTTTTTGTCGAGGTCTTCGACATTCATCGTCGGCGCGATCATGCCGGGAATCGGGAAGCCCATGGGGTTCCACATCTTCTGCATGAACTCGAAAAAGTCTTTGGGGATTTCCTGCTCGGCCATGGCGCGCTCCCGGTGGGTGTGCAGCCATTATAGGGGCCGTCAGGCCGCTTCGATGCGGATCGTGTCGCCGTCTTTTGCGGTATTCAGGACCGAGGCATCACCGCGGATGCGTCCGAGCACGCTGCAGGGGCTGACCAGCCGGCATTCATCGCCGTGTGATGCGGGAGTGCGTCCCCAAGGCAGTGCCAATGCGCTGCCGTCGACCCAGAAACAAACGGTGCCGGGTTCAACGACCTGCTGCGCGCCGGGTTCGAGTGCCGCCCGGATAGGCAGCGTGAAATAGACTTCTTCGCCCCAGGTGTTGACGCTGGATTGAACGGGCAATGCCGCCAGCAGTTTGGCGACGGTCGGGCCCGGGTTCAGATCGGCTATGACCGAACCCGCAGGCCAGACGATGCGGATGCCGGCCATGCCGCCCGCGGATTATTCGCCGAGCGGGGAATCGCCGCGGTGTGCGACGCGGACGCGCTGCACCAGCCGCGGTGCGGCCGGGGCCGGCTCGGCCATGGAGGCCACGACCTGCTGCAGGCGCTGTTTCTCGCCCAGCACCTTGGTGGTGTAGGTGTCGTTGTCATCACCCAGAGCACCGGCATACATCTGCAGGGCGATGCCGACATTGCCGGTACGCGTCAGGTATTCCTTGAGGATGCGCGTGCCGACGCGGATATTCGACTCGGGGTCAAACACCGCCTTTTCGCCGCCGAACTTGGCCAGCTTGTCGGTGTGAAACCTCGGGATGATCTGCATCAGGCCCTTGGCACCGACAACGCTCTCGGCGATCGGGTTGAAACGGGACTCGACCGCGATCACCGCCATGACCAGCAGCGGGTCCAGACCGACCTTGGCGCCTTCGGTATGGGCGATGCGGACAAAGTCCAGGGTCAGGTCCTGGGCCACCTTGTAGCGCTTGGCCAGGTATTCGGCCAGGGCAACATGGCGGGCATCCTCCGGCTTGACCACGACCTCGACCGGCTGCGGCAGTACGCGGGCGGATATGGCGCTGGCTTCTGTTTGCACGACATCAAAGGCGGATTCCAGAAACTGGATGCCGTAACGTTCGTGCAATAACAGGGTCAGGGCGGAGAAGCTGGCAAAGAAAACGGCCAGGGTGACAATCTTGCGGAGCCGGGGCAGCGGTTCTGCCACGCGGTCCATCGGGGATAGTTCTGAAATCGATTTTGCAAACACGCAAAACCTCCTTTCGGGTTTGCGCCAACGCATCGAGCGGGGCGCTGCATCTGGTGTTACCTCGCTACGGTAACGGGTGTCTCCTTAAGACAGCGTTCAGCCCATAACCACTACAGGTTGTGGGCTACTCAAAAAAACTGGCCAATTCTAGGTGTTCAAACCAAGAGCCGCAACCCAAATAACGGTTTTTTCCGGCTTTGTTTGACCGACTGGTCTGGAAAAGGACGCGGAGTTTACCGGTACCCGTTGCCGCGATGCAATAAATTTTACAAGTTACTGAATTTAATAGATAACTTTAAATTTTACCGCTCTGAAACCAGCCCTTTTCAGCTAAAAGGCAGTGATTTGAGGCGCATTGCAGCGTGAAGTTCATTTTGGGCTGGATTTTAATAAATAATCATTTAAAAACAATTATTTATAATTCATCCTGAGGGTCAGGCAGCGGTGAAATTTGCCGTGCCTCCCAGGTGCGGAGAGCCGCCTCAAAGTTAGTGAGTGCTTCCCAGTATCGGTCATAAATACAGGGGTCACAGCCGCTTTGGCAGCACTGCCAGGGTTCGGGGGCCTCGGGTTTTTCCGGCTTCGGATCGAGGCTCATGGCTGGCGGATTTCGGGCGGTAAGGGTTGCTGCGGAAACCGGCGAACAAACTCGCGGACCAGTGCTTCGGCATCGGCGCTGCGTCCGGCGCGCTGCCATTCCAGGATGCGCTGGATCCATTTGTCCGCGGGTTGATCGATCAGGTCCTGCCACAACGGGGGAGCGGCCGAAGCCACGGCGGCGGCAGCCGGCGCTGAACGGGCCATGCGCCCGGCCGCGGCATCGGCGGCGGCCGGCGCCGGCGCTGCGCTCATCATCGGCCGGGCCGTTTCGGCCATGGCCGCGACTTCCCGGCGGGGTTCCGGCGACGACACGGGCGGCACTGCATTGCCGGCCAATACCTTCTGCTCGGCCTGGGGGGCCGCCAGCGGCGCAGGAGGTGCCATGTCGGCGGCGGGCGGCTGCGCGCGGGATTGTGGCGCCCGGGACGGCGATGCCGGCGCCTGAACTTCGGCAGGCCGGGCCTGAAGCTCGGCCGGGCGCTCGGGTATCACCGCACGGGGCGGCACCGGCTCAACGGCGGTCTCCAGCCGGTCTGCGCCCTCCTCACGCATCATCAGTACCAGCGTCGCCGACAGGACCAGCACGGCGGCCAGCGACACCGGCACCCGCCAGGCCCGGAGCCGCGACAGCAGTCGCGGTCCGGCGCCGGCCTCGCGTCGGGCGGCAGCGCGGATTGCCGCATCCAGCCGGGCAGGCGGTGACTCGTTCGCCGCCTCACGATAGCGCTTGGCCAGCAATTCGTCGTGTTCCCTGTCGTTTCCGGAATTCAGCGCCATGACTGCATGCCCTCCCGCAGTTTGGCCAGCGCATAACGCAGCCGGCTTTTGGCGGTCTCGCGCGATACGCCGGTGGCGTCGGCGATTTCTTCGACGCTCAAGCCGCCCTCCTGCTGCAGCACAAAGGCTTCGCGCTGTTCCTCCGGCAATTTGCCGAGCAGGGCCAGCAACTGCGCCGCCTGCGCACGCGCCTCGATCGTGATTTCGGGCTGTGCGCCGGGTGGCGCCACCGGTTCATCCACCGGCGCAGCAGCCTCATCATCCAGCGACAGGACCAAGGCGTCACGGAGACGGAAATGATCCATCAGCCGGTTGTGGGCAATGCGATAGAGATAGGTGGAAAACTTCGCCTGCACCGCATAGGCAGCGCGGGCGCGAATCAGATTCATCCAGACATCCTGGAACAGTTCTTCCGCCAGCGCGGCATTACGGCACTGGCGCAGCAGATAACGGTAAACGCCGCCGCGATGGCGTTCGTAGAGACGGTCAAATGCGCCGGCATCGCCATCGCGATAAGCAAGCATGAGCGATTCGTCGCTGGCGTCGGCTTCTTGGGGCATCACGGGACGCCAGTATGCAGAAGCCCCGGATGAGCAGCAACCTGCCGGGGGCTGTTTATTCAGCAGTCCGCCTGCAGAAACAGGCTGGATGACGGAAAGGTTATTCATGCAAAGACTGTAAACGCGGTGTGGCGCCGTACGGGGTTAATCGGGCGCGTGATAAATTCAGGCCATGGATGACATCGTTCTCCGCGGAATGGCGAAGTGGCCCAATGTACCGTCAGTCTTCGGCTGGCTGTCACTGGACCGTCGCGGCCACTGGCTGCTCAAGGGCGACCGTGTGACCAACCCCGGCATCGCCGAATTTTTCGGCCGCAATTACAGCCGCGACGAACAGGGGCGCTGGTTTCTGCAGAATGGCCCGCAGCGGGTATTTGTCTCGCTCGATTACACCCCTTATATCTACCGGGTGGTTTCAAACCCGGGGGCTGCGCTGCAGGTCACCCCACACAGCGGCAATTCCACTATCGATATTCGCGGTGTTTATATGGATGACTCGGGGCAGATGCTGCTGGATACCGCGCTGGGCATCGGCCTGGTGCATGACAGCGATCTGGAGATGCTGGTCCC
>JBILYA010000318.1:0-3260 GCA_044378065.1 Burkholderiales bacterium
AAAAACTCCTGATGAAAGTGCGCTCGCCGCGGCACTGGATGCATTGCAGGACGGCCGCGATCCGGGACTGCAGCTGGACGCCGGCGCGTCGCTGATTGCGGTGCAGCCGGTGCGCGCCGCCGATGTGCCCGCGACATTCAAATTTGTCGCCCGTCCGGTGCAACCTGCCGGCGAAGCGGAGTGTTACTGATCTCCTTACAATGACGGTCCGCCGTGCCGGCGATTCCTTGCGATTCAACCGATTCAAACATTTTCCATGTGAATCATGAAACCACTGACTGATTTCCGTACTGACACGGTGACCCGCCCGACGGCAGAAATGCTTGCCGCGATGCAGGCCGCGACCCAGGGCGATGATTCACGCGACGGGGATCCGACGGTCATCCAACTCGAAGCGCTGGCCGCGGCGCGTACCGGCAAGGAAGCCGGCCTCTACATGCCCAGCGGCACGATGACCAATCTCGTTGCGGTGCTCGCGCACACCTCGCGCGCCGGCGAAGTCCTGCTCGAACGCGGCGCGCACATGCTCAATACCGAACTCGGCGGACTCGCCGCAGTCGCCGGCGTGTTTTACAAGGCGATCCCCGGCAGCCGCGGTGCGATGGATGAAGCGGCCTTGCGCGAAGCGGTGCGACCGATGACCCGCAATAACTTCGGCACCGCATTGATCTGCATGGAAAACACGCATAACGGCGCGGGCGGCGCAGTGCTGCCGCTGGCGCATATGCAGATGGTGTACGAACTGGCGCGCCGTCACGGCATTCCGGTGCATACCGATGGCGCGCGACTGTTCAATGCCGCGGTTGCGCTCGGCGTGAGCGCCGCCGACATCGCCCGTCATACCGATTCGGTGAGTTTCTGCGTGTCAAAAGGATTATCAGCGCCGATCGGCTCGGTACTCTGCGGCAACCGCGAGTTCATCGAACGCGCGCGGCCGTTCCGGCGCATGGTTGGCGGCAATATGCGTCAGGCGGGTTCGATTGCGGCCGCCGGCATCGTCGCGCTGGAAACCATGGTCGACCGGCTGAAGGATGATCACGCCACGGCGCGACGCCTCGCCGCCGGCCTGCATGGCGTGAACGCCACGCTGGTCAATCCGGCCGAAGTGGAAACCAATATCGTCAGGGTCAGCGTGCGCGCCAGCGGGCGCAATGCGACGCAGTGGGCGGAAGAGTTTGCGCAGCGTGGTATTGCCGTGAGCCCTGCAGATTCAGCTTCGTTGCGTTTTGTCACTCACCGCCATATCGGCGAGAACGATGTCGACGCGGCGGTCAGCGCCTGCGCGGAGATCTGGCGCAAGCGTTAACAAGTACCCGGGAAATAGCGCTGTAACTTACTGCAGCGCCTCGCTGGTGACGTCGCTCAGCAGTTTCTCGACGGCCCGCAGCGCGCGGATGGATTGCCCGGAGCCCTGTGCTGCAGGCAAGCGGTAAGACAGGTAGACCGTGCCCGGCGTCTGCGGCAGGGTATAGACCGCGATCGAGTACGGACAAAAAACAATGTTGCGCGGATCCGCCTCCATGGTGTCGCGCGACAGCGCAGCACTGCAGAACTCGAGCACTTCGGCCTGGTTGTAAATCCGGCGGTCTCGGCCGAGATCGCGTCCGGTGCGATCGAGCATCTCGCCGACTTTGGCCGTGTAGTTCACCACCAGTCCGCGGTTTTCCAGTGCCATGACCACGCGATCCCTGACATCGTTGAACTCACCTTTTGTGGATCGCAACTGCACGCCGGGTGCAGCCGCTTCGGCAATCCCGGCGAACATCAACCAGCCCGCACACACCATCAAGGTCAGCAGTTTCATCAGCACCCTCATCGATTGGTGGTCAGATTTGAGTGTAAACGCCAGCCGACCAGGACGGGATATCCCGCCGCACAGACTGCGGCCGGGGCCGATTCCGGGAGTCGCAAGGCCCGGTCCGGACCTCACGGAAAAAAAATTTATTGATATAACCCGTTGTTTTTTATAATAATTTTTACGGGTCTTGGGGGCAGAGGCACTGCCCGCGCCTTGCCCCGGGGGGACGGATTGGGTATCTTTACTGCCCTGCTGTTCGCGGTTGCGACCCGCTCTCCGCGACGGACACCGGACTTCTCCCGAGACCGGTTCCGCCGCAAAGCGCAGATGTCAGGTCAGGTCCTAGGGTTTGCTTCCCATCGGAAATGGCCAGGCGCCTGGAATCGCAATCGGACGGGGCGCGATCGGCGCCGGTACCGCGGTCTGGGCTACCGGTTTCGTCTTCACCGCCCGCTTTGTTGCAGCAGGTTTCTTCTTGACTGCTTTTTTCTTAGCCGGCTTTCGAGCCGGCTTTTTTTTCGCCGCTTTCTTTACCGGTTTCTTCACCGCTTTTTTCTTGCCTGCCTTGCGGCTCGCGCTTTTCGCCGCGGCCTTACCGGCTGCTTTTTTGCTGACGATTTTTTTCTTCGCGACCTTCTTCTTCGGCGCCGCTTTCTTTTTCGCCGTCTTTTTCTTTGCTGCCTTCTTCTTGGCTTTTGCCATGGAAACCTCCATCAAGGTCTAGATACGGCGGCGCGCTCTGCAGCAGAGCGCACCCTGCACTGCTTTTCTAGTGCAACACGGACCCGGCCTGATAAGCCAGGTTCTGATACAGCATGTCGGGATCAATCCGCACCCCGCCGCTCCAGGTCAGCAGATTGGACACCGGATCGAAAGCCACACGACGGAACAGCGAGGCGTCGGAGAGCACAGCCAGCGCAGTTTCCTCCACCAGGTCGCCGAGATAGACATGCCCCTCGAGACCATCGTCAAAACGCAGCCAGAGCGTGCAGTTGTCCTCCGCGCGCAGTTCGGTAACCGTGTGCAGATGGGGCCTGCGACTGCGGTAACGCCGGAACTTCAGACTGAGTGCCAAGGGATAGACCCTCCATCGTGGTGTTGATCAAAACCCGAAAAAAACCGGCGGTCACACCCCGCGGCTTGCGCCGCAGGGCGATAAACCGCCGGCTGCCTTGCTGGGTCAGCACACCATCCCGCCTGTCGGGGGGATGCACGCGTTCCATTGCATGTTTCGTGTCGATCTCCGTCTTGTGTCGGGATTTCCCGGAATCACTCCCAGGACAACGCGCCCCCGGTCTGATACTCGATGACGCGGGTTTCAAAGAAATTGCGTTCCTTTTTCAGGTCAATCATTTCCGACATCCAGGGGAAAGGATTGCTGACGCCTTCGAACAGGATTTCGAGGCCGATCTGCTGCGCGCGGCGGTTGGCGATGTAGCGCAGATATTCCTTGAACATCGGC
>JBILYA010000391.1:0-2669 GCA_044378065.1 Burkholderiales bacterium
AGTTCATCGTCGCAATGCGCAAGACGCTGGAATACGGCTCGAAAAACAAGGACCGTGTTGCCGAAATCCTGCAGAAGGCCGCCAACATGAACGCCGTCGATGCCAAAGCCTATGCCGCGCAGTGGGACGGCGCCTATATGGCCAGCTTTGAGGCTTCGGATGTCTCTTCACTCAAACGCATGCAGGAAATCGTCAAAGCTGCCGGCGCCGCGAAAAACGATCCGCCCGAAGCTGCTTTCCTGACTGCGCCGTACCAGCGCGCCAAGCAGATCAAGTAAACCGCTGCGCGATGTCGATCCAAAGACTGCATCTGCACATCGAGAACGCACGCAAGAAGGCGAGCATCTTCCACACCCTGCCCGCACACTGGGCAGCCGCCTGCACCCGCCATCGCGCGCTGGCACGGCGTATCGATGTCAGCTTCGGCTGGGATGGGGATGTACTGGAAACTGCACTGACCAATGCCGACCTGCTGATCGGCGTGCCCGCAAACCGCGAAAAACTCGCTGCCCGGGCGCCGCGCCTTAAATGGATACACGCCACCTCGGCAGGCATCGACGGTGTGCTGCCGCTGGATTGGCTGCCGCGAGGCATGCTGTTCACCAACAACAGCGGCGCGCACGGACACAAGACCGAGCAGTACATGGTCATGGCCTACAACCTGCTCAACTCGCGCATGCCGGCGATCATGGCCAACCAGCACCAACACCGCTGGGAAGCACTGTTCTCGCCTAGCATCACCGGCAAAACAGCCGTAATCATCGGCCTTGGTGACCTCGGCGAAGCCGCTGCGCGTGCTGCAAAAAAAATCGGCCTCAAGGTCATCGGCGTGCGGCGCAGCGCACAGAAAAACCGTTATGCCGACAAGGTAGTGAGCTACAAACAGCTCGACAAGATGCTGCCGTTGGCCGATTTTGTCGTGCTCGCCGTGCCGCTGACCGCGGAAACGCGCGGCCTGCTCAACGGCAAGCGCATGGACCTGATGAAACCCACCGCCGGCGTGATCAATATTGCACGTGGTCCTGTCGCCGACTATCGCGCACTGGAAACCCGGCTGCGCCGCGGCAAACTCGGCGGCGCCATCCTCGATGTGGTGGATCCCGAGCCGTTGCCCGCTGACGCCTCGCTGTGGACCACGCCCAACCTGATCATCACGCCGCATATTTCCTGCGACGACGGCGAACACTACATCGATATTTCACTCGACCTCTGGTTCGAGAATCTGGAACGTTTCCTTTCCGGCAAGCCGCTGAAACGGCGCATTGACCCGAAGCTGGGTTACTGAGCGATGAACGCTGCAGACAGGATCGCCGCTTCACAGCCGCCGTCTGCCGGCAAACTCAATATCGACCACATCGCGCATTTTGTGTCGCACATCGATGCTGCAAGTTTGTCGCTGGAACAGGCCGGCTTCACGCTGACGCCCTTCTCGGCGCAATCCCATCGCCTGGAACCGGGCGGTCCGCTGGTACCGGCTGGCAGCGGCAACCGCTGCGTGATGCTGTGTGATGGTTACCTGGAATTCCTCACACCGACTGCCGACACACCGATCGCGAATCAACTGCGCAAAGCCATCCAGCGTTACACGGGCGTTCACCTGATCGCCTTCGGCAGCGCCGACGCGGATACCGACCATGCACGCCTGGATAAAAACGGCTTCACGCCGCTACCGACCGTCGCGCTGCAACGCCAGATCAGCACTGAACAGGGTGAAGAAACCGCGCGCTTCTCGGTCGTGCGCGTGCCGCCCGGCACAATGGCCGAAGGTCGCATCCAGTATTGCCAGCAGCACACGCCGCAATGGCTGTGGCAAGCCCGCTGGACCGCACATGCTAATGGCGCGCGCGGCCTCGCTGCGGTAATGATCTGTGTTGCCGATCCGCAGGAAGCCGCGCAGCGTTATGCCCGCTTCACCGGACTGCTCGCGCAAACGGGTAACGATCAGTGGCGCATCAGCACACAGCGCGGCGCCCTGCTGTTCGTGACCGCAGAACAGTTGAAACGCTCGCTGGGCGTCAGCGCACCTGCACTGCCGTGGATTGCCGGGTATGTGCTGACGACTGATGACCTCGCGCTGACCCGCAACCTGCTCAAGGCCGGACACTGCAACAGCCGCGAACTGGACGCCGCACACCTGTTGCTGGAATTACCCAGTGCCTTGGGCGGACTGGTGATTTTCCAGCCGGCCGACGCAGAACTGCCATCGCTGACATAATTCATAAATACCTGTTTTATTGAGAAAATAATGAAATTCTCGGAAACCGTCGATGTCATCGTGCTGGGTTTCGGTCTGGGTGGCGGCATCGCCGCCCTGAATGCTGCGCAGGCTGGTGCCAAAACGCTGCTGCTCGAAAAATCCACGGTGCCCGGCGGTTTATCGATCTGCTCTTACGGTGCTGTACGCAGCGCACACGATCCCGAGCAGGCCTTTGCCTATCTCCAGACCACCAACGGCGGACGCACGCCGGATGACGTCGTGCGCGCATTAGCTGAGGGCATGTGCGAACTCGAATCGTATGTACGTGAACTGGCCGCCATCAACGATGCCCGCGTCATCACGTCGGTCGAGGAAAACGAAGAGCGTGCGAAAGCCGGCGATCCCTACCGCCGGCAGATCCGCGGCAACTATCCGCTGCCCGGCACCGACACCTTCTATCACACGTCCGTCG
>JBILYA010000419.1:0-2666 GCA_044378065.1 Burkholderiales bacterium
TATCATTACCTAATACCTTATCGCCGTAGGTTCCGTCCCAACCAATCGTTGGGTTTTTCGATTCAAAAACAATTTGTCCCCATCTATCATAGATAGTAAACAGATAATTTTGAGGATCGTAACCTGAAGTGAATATTGGTTGGAAAGAGTTATTAAATTCATCTCCATTTGGAGTAAACGTATTGGGAATAAAATAAACTACTTCTTCAGGAAAATCTATCCATGTTATAGCCGTATCACTACAAGAAATATTTGTTGATGAATTACTTACAATTAAGTATGCTTTAAATTTTCCTGGTATAGAAGGATCGTATTTATGGTTAACGATTGGCTCGTTTGAAAATGAAGAATTGTCTCCGAAGTCCCATTTATAAAATGTACCATTTTGAGATAATTTACTGTCAAAACGAACAACATTTTCAAAAACATTAATTAGATTTCGATCAGTTGTAATGACTGCTTTTGGTGAACTTTTAACATGTATTTTATCAACTTTCACAATTTCTCCAGTACATCCAAATTCATTTACTACAGAATAAGTAATTGTGTAATCACCTTGTTTTTGATAAGTAAAATCAGTTGTACCTATATCTTTACTTGAATTTGTACCAGTACCAAAATCCCAAGTAACATCTGTAAATTTTTCTCCAGATATATCTGTAAAATTAATTTTCAACGGAAAACATCCAATCGTATCTGAAACAGCAAAGCTTGGTACAGGATTCTTATGAACAGATACTAAAGATATTAAACCGCTTAATGTACTCAAACAACCATTTGCATCTACCACTTTATCAATTGATAAAGAATAATTTGCTTCTGATTTAGCTGAAAATTTAATTTCTAAATTTGAAATATCTATATTTTTATAAACCGTCCCATTTAATGTGTAATCGATTTTTAACGGGGATTTACCTATCAAAGGCTGAACAAAAGCTGATACATCATTATCATCAATACATAAATTTGTTTTTGTAGGTTGAATTAATTTAACATTTGGAAACTCATTAACAACTAACTGTACTGTATTTGATTCTTCCGAACACTGACCAGTTTGTTTATCTGTTAAAACAACTTTAACCAAAGCTTTATTCATATATGCTTTTGTTAACTGTGTAGATAAATTAGTAGTTTTTCCTGTATTTCCAAAATCAGAACTTGAAACATCATTCCAAGTCAAACCTGCATCTGTACTAATTTTCCATTGAAAATCTGAACTCGGATCTGCAGCAATACCATTTACAGATAATGCCGAACCTTCACACACTGCTGATGCGGTTGGATTTGAAGGTTTAACTGGTTTTACACATGGAGTCGGAATACCATTTGTTCCTGCAGATGCTGGACAGAAAAGTTCCGTTTTAGTTGGATCCTGTTTTGGTGTAATGATAATATATGCTTTTTTAGATGAGTTAATTCCACCAATATTAAATTCATTAATTAAACCAGAGATTGAAGGTGTAACATTTTTGTATTGAGCTAATAAAGGTTGAGATGCCGTAGTATTAGTAATAGCTGTATCAATATTCCAAAAATCTGGAGCAACTGAAGAACTATTCCATGTAAACTTAACATTATTAAAATCTTGTACTATACCAAAATTAATTGGTTTAATCAACGGTTTTACAGTTATTTTGAACGAGATTGATTGACCAACACATTGGTTTAAAGTAGGAATTACCGTTACAATAGAAACAGCATCATTAGAAGGATTTGAAGTTGTGAAACTTTCAAATTCAGTTACATTTTTCGTGCCATCTGAAGAATTAATTCCCTCTATTTTTACCCCTGTAGATTGTGAATCACTTTTCCAAGTAAAAGTAGGAGATCCAGATTGAGTTACTTTAAAATCAAAGTCTTTAGTTTTCAAAGGATCGTTTACTAATGTTCCTGGACAAAATGATTTATCAGCAATAGAAACCATTGTTGGTAAAGGCTTTACAGTCAACAGCACTTCTTTAGATACGGTATTACAAGATCCTCCAACAGTTGCTGTTTTTAAATTCACTCTAAACTTTAAACCATCTAAACCTTTAATATCATTTATAGTTAATTTAGTATTTGTATTTGTAGTACCGCTAACTGAATAGACTCCCGTAAGATTTAATGCAGTCCATGTTCCGCCAGGTGTTAAAACTTCCCAAGTAACAGGATTAGTTGCATCAGCCGAATTATATTCTAAATCAAACGATGTAGAAACAGGTGATAAACTTGTACCTTCACAAAGTGTTACATCTTCTATATCTTTTGTAATTACTGGAGCATCACAAGGTACTGCTGTCAAATCAAAAACAGAGAAATTATAACAACTTGGTATAGCTAAAGGAGAAATATCCACAGGTGTAACTTTGATAAAAACTCTATCACCAGGTTGTAGATTATTTTTTAAATATTCCCATTTTGAAGTTGTAGAATTAAAACTTAGCACACCTGATGCAGGCGAGTATGATACTGGGGTATTACATCCATTACAGATAAATTCTTCTACGGTGTATTTATCTTCTTTTGCTCCGGTTTGAGTATTTAAACCTGTTAAATCTGACCATTGAAATGTTACTGAAGAAACATCGGTTCCTTTAGAGCTTATTGAAGGTGTTTGAGTAGCTTGTACCTTAAAAGAAGGGATAGTATAATCACTAGATTTACATCCTGTAACTGTATTTTCT
>JBILYA010000041.1:0-10523 GCA_044378065.1 Burkholderiales bacterium
GGATCTGCATGCGTCGACTGGCTGGAGAAACGCGATGACGTCAATGCCAAGAAAATCGGCGTGGTCGCCATCAGCCTCGGCGGCTATTACGCGCCGCGCATGGCATCAATGGAACCGCGCTTTGCCGCCTGCATCGCCTGGGGAGCGATCTGGGATTACCACGCGACCTGGAAAAAACGCATCGAGGCCAAATTCAAGACCTCGCTGTCGGTACCGGGCCATCACATTACCTGGATCCTCGGCGTCGATACGCTGGACGAAGCACTGAAAAAACTCGAACCGTTCAAGCTCGATGGCGTCGTGCAAAAAATGAAATGCCCCTTCCTGATCGTCCATGGCGCCGAAGATGAACAGGTGCCGCTGGCCGATGCCCAGGCGCTGTACAACGCCTCCGGCTCACCGGACAAGACGCTGCGCGTGTTCACCGCCGAAGAAGGCGGCGCGCAGCACTGCCAGCGCGACTACCTGACACTGGGTGTCGCGGAGATGTGGAACTGGTTTGAGGACAAGCTGCTGCGGTCCTGATGCCGGTTCTGATGCGGTATTGCGAGCTGCGCCGCTGTCACGAGTGTAACCAGCCCGTCGGCAGCCGAGATAAATTCTGCGTGCGTTGCGGGGCGAAGCTGCCCCGTGACCCCAGAGGCCTTTATTCCGGAGCGCAATTGCCGCATCATCGCTAGTTATGGATGAAATCGTCTACAAAGTGGTGTTTCAGTTGGTTTACCAGACCCTGAAACCGTTGGTGGCTTTTTTGCACCGTGATTCCTTCCTGTATTGGCCTTTCATTCTTTCAACGCTGTTGATTGCCATGCTGGCCTGGCGCTTTACCCGGGCCCGCGGCGACCTTGAATCCTCAAAGCCGCACTGGAAAGAATTTTTTGACCGCTATCTCAGCCGGCGGCTGTGGTGGCATGCTTCATCACGCCTTGATTACCGCTTTTATTTCATCAATGCCATCCTGTTCCCTTTGATTGCCGGACCGCTGCTGTTCAGCACGGACAACATCGCCACCGCGCTGGGGAGTCTCACCGGTATAACGGCTGCGCAACCCGCTGCACCCTCTTTCTGGGCGATGCTGGCCTACACGGTGGCTTTTTTCATTGCCTACGATCTTGGCCGCTTTGTTGCGCACAGCCTTCTGCACGACATTCCCTGGCTCTGGCAATTTCACAAAGTACATCACTCTGCCGAAGTGCTGACGCCAATGACTGCGTTTCGCGCCCACCCCGTTGATCTCGCCGTGATGGCCTGGGTGCCGGCGCTGACCACAGGTCTTGTCGCCTGGGGTTTTCATCAATTCGTCAACGCCAGCATTGGCATGATCACCTTTCTCGGCCTGCACGCCATCATCTGGGTGTGCAACCTGGTCGGCAACCTGCGCCACTGGCATGTCTGGCTGTCTTATGGGCCGACGCTTAACCGCTGGCTGATCAGCCCTGCGCACCACCAGCTGCACCACAGTTATGAGCCAAGACACCTCGGCTGTAACCGCGGGTTCGAACTCGCAGTATGGGATCGCCTGTACGGGACCTTGTACGTGCCGCCACAGGCACCCGAAACCTTTCGCATGGGGCTGGGTGACGGCAGCGACGGGCAATGGCGCACGGTGTGGCAGCTCTACACCTGGCCTTTCCAGATGTTGTGGCCTCGCTCCAGGACTGAAAGCAAAACGCCGCAGCAAAGCAGTCCCGGCTCATCAGAAACCTGAACACGGAGAAAGTGAAGACACTTCGCCTGCGGCCTGCGCGTCATCAAACCCTAAAGTTTCTGCGGGAATGGACGTAGATGGAAGCTAGCCGTATGCTTGCAGGATCATCATGCTCTACGCCAAACGCAACCCCGAAGGTCAGATCGAAAGCCTGTCCCGTGAAAAAACCCACGGCGGCGAAGCCCTGCACGCCGATCACCCGGACGTGCTGGCATTTCTGCGGGCCGGTGGCGCCGCGCAGGAGGCGTTCAACAGCCTGGATGCCAACCTGGTGCGGGTGCTGGAGGATCTGGTGGATGTGCTGATCAGCCGCAACGTGATCCGCATCACCGACCTGCCGCCGGAAGCGCAGAAAAAACTGTTCGAACGCAAACGCTTCCGCGAAAGCACCCGTGGCAACGCGCTGAAACTGGTTCCTGACGCCGACGACCGTTAGCCGTCGACTGTTTCAGCAGTACTCTTCAGAGATATTCAGAGACTTCCACCAGATTGAGGTCGGGGTCGCGGAAATAAACCGAGCGGATATCCCCCATCGCACCGGTCTTGGTGCAAGGGCCCTCAATAATCGTGATCTGGTGCTTCGCAAGACTGTCGATCACCTGTTGCAGCGGCACTGAAGCGATAAAACAGAAATCCAGCGTACCGACACCCGGAGCGTTCGCCTTCGGCTCGTACTCCTTGCCCTTCACATGGATGTTGATTTTCTGCTGACCGAACTTCAGCGCGAGGCGCTGGCCGTTACGGAAAGTTTCGAGCTTCATGCCGAGCACTTCGGTGTAGAAGCGGATCACCGCATCCGGTTGGGCCGTGGTCAGCACAAAGTGGTCAAGTCGGTCGATCACGAAAAATCTCCGTAATTATCTGTTTTTATTGATAAATTAAATTACACCCTTGGCGCGCAAATCGGCAATGGTCTCCGCTTTCAAGCCGGCTCGCTGCAATACCGCCTCAGTGTCTTCGCCCAGACGCGGCGCCGTATTGCGAATACCGCCGGGTGTAGCCGACAGCTTGGGCACGATGCCCGGCACATCGACCGTGTAACCGTCACGCGTGGTGATGTTGAGGATCATCTCGCGCGCACGGTACTGCGCATCGGCAGCGATATCGGCGATCGAATAGATCGCGCCCGAAGGCACATCATGTTCATCGAGGATTTTCAGTGCGTCCGCCTTGTCATGCGTTTTCGTCCAGGCGGTAATTGCGCCGTCGATATCCGCAACATGTTTGACCCGCCCGTCGTTGGAAGCCATGTCCTGCGATGCCGCATAGTCATTGCGACCGATGGCATTCATCAGACGCTTGAAAATGCCGTCGCCGTTACCGCCAATCAGAATCCAGCCGTCGCGGCAGGGATAGGCATTCGACGGCACGATGCCGGGCAGCGCACTGCCCGCGGCTTCACGCACGGCGTTGAACGCGCTGTACTCGGGCAGCAGGCTTTCCATGCAGTTGAACACGCTCTCATAGAGCGCGATGTCGACGACCTGGCCTTCCCCGCCTGCTTTCTTGTCACCCTTATCCCGATGATAGAGGGCCATCAGAATGCCGATCACGCCGTGCAGCGCGGCCAGCGTGTCGCCGATCGAGACACCAACACGCACCGGCACTCGCCCCGGTTCCGCCGTCAGGTAACGCAAGCCGCCCATCGATTCCGCGATCACGCCGAAACCGGGACGGTTGCAGTAAGGGCCATCCTGACCGTAGCCGGAAATGCGCGCCATCACCAGCCGCGGATTGATCGTCTTCAGCGCCTCGTAACCAAGCCCCCACTCCTCCATCTTGCCTGGACGGAAGTTCTCGATCAGCACATCGGCTTCCCTCACCAGCTCGCGAAGGATGTCCTGACCTTCGGGTTGAGTGAGATCGAGCGTCACCGACTGCTTGTTGCGTGACTGGACTTCCCACCACACTGAATTGCCGTTTTTGAGCATGCGCCATTTGCGCAACGGATCGCCCTTGCCGGGCGGCTCGATCTTGATGACTTCGGCACCGAAATCAGCAAGCGTCTTGCCGCAGAAAGGCCCGGCAATCAGCTGGCCGAGTTCAATGACGCGCACGCCCTGGAGCGGGCCTGCGCTTGCAGCGGATGAGGTTGTCATGCGACGACTCCTTCAGATACGGATGCCGCGACGCACCCCGACCGCTCAGGGGTCGAGCTTGATGCCCGCGGTCTTGATTACCTTGCCCCATGTTTCGATTTCACGCAGCACATAGGCATCCAGCGCCGCAGGCGCCATGAAGCGTGCAAACGCACCCTGCTCTTCCGCCTTGCGGCGGATTTCCGGCGATTCGACAACGCGAGACAATTCACTGCCGAGGCGCTCGATCACCGCCGGCGGCGTGCCGGTGGGTGTGAACAACGCAAACCACGACTCCACCTCATAGCCCGGCATGCCAGATTCAGCCGATGTGGGAATGTCCTTCATCGTCGGATGACGCTCCCCAGCCAGATAGGCCAGTGCGCGCAGCTTACCGGCGCGCACATGACCGATCACCGACGGCGGTGTGGTATTGAATACGGCGACCTGGCCCGACAGCAGATCCACCACTGCAGGACCCGCGCCCTTGTACGGCACATGCAGCATCCGCGCCTTGATTTTCTGCAGAAACATTTCGGTGCCGATGTGCTGGATCGAACCCAGGCCGGAGGATGCATACGGCAGGTTGTCGCCGCGTGCCTGCGCCAGCTTCGCCAGATCGGCGAGATTTTTCACCGGCAGCGAAGGGTGTGCCACAAACAGGTGGGGTGCGACGATCGCCTGGCCGACGCCGGCAAAATCCTTTTCCGGACTCCAGCCGATATTGCGAAACAGCCAGGGATTGGTCGCGTGATAACCCGAGTACTGCACCAGCAGCGTGTGACCATCAGGCCTTGCACGCGCCGCCAGTTGTGAACCGATGTTGCCGCTGCCGCCGGGCCGGTTATCGACCACGACGTTCTGCTTCAGCGCCCGCGACAGCGGATCAGCCAGCAGACGCGCGGTGAAATCGGTGGTGCCGCCGGGTGCGCTGGCAACGATCAGCGTGACCGCCCGCGAAGGATAAGCCTGCTGGGCGTGGACCACCGCCGCAGACATCGCCAGTACTGCAAGCACAGGAACCGTGAACCTTTTCATGTCACTCCCCCTTGTGTAATACAGAACCTGATGCCCGCGCCGGTGCCAAGCCCGGCGGTTTTTTTATTTGCCCTTCTGCAGGGCAGCGGCATGCTTCACCGCCTTGACGATGTTCAGGTAGCCGGTGCAGCGGCAGATATTGCCCTCGAGGCCGTGCACGATCTGCTCGTCAGTCGGCGCCGGATGTTCCTTGATCAGCGCCGCAGTGGTCATGATCATGCCGGGCGTGCAAAAACCGCATTGCAGCGCATGACACTCGGTAAATGCCGCCTGCGCCGGGTGCAACTTGCCGTTTTTCGCGAGCCCTTCAATGGTCACCACGTCGGCGCCATCGGCCTGGGCCGCCAGCATCGTGCAGGATTTCACCGCGCGACCGTCGACATGGACGGTGCAGGCGCCGCACTGGCTGGTGTCACAGCCGACATGGGTGCCGGTGAGCTTCAGGGTGTCGCGCAGAAAATTGGCGAGCAGGGTACGGTCTTCGACATCGGCGCTCTGTTTCACGCCATTGACGGTCATTGTGATCTTGGCCATGGTTATTTCTTTCCGGAGATGGCGGCCGCGGCACGGCCGGCCATGACTTTGACGAGCTGAGCGCGATACTCACGCGAGCCGTGGATGTCTTCGTTGAGGTCGTCGGCGGATACCGCCAGTTTTTCCAGCGCCGCCGCACTCAGGTTTTTCGCCAGCGCCGTTTCGGCTTCCGTCCAGCGGAATACACCCGAAGCGCCCGCGCCGGTCACCGCAACCCTTACGCCTGAAGCGGTCTGCGCGATGAACACACCGGCCATCGCATAACCCGATGCCGGATGCGGAAACTTCGCATACGCCGCGGCCTTGGGCAGCGGGAAGGCGATTTTCACCACCAATTCGCCGGGCTCCAGCGCCGTGGTGAACATGCCCTGGAAAAATTCGTCGGCAGCGATTTCACGCTTGTTGGTGATCACCGTTGCATTGAGCGCCAGCACGGCTGCCGGTGAATCCGCTGCCGGATCGTTATTGGCAACAGAGCCGCCGATGGTTCCGCGGTTGCGAACCTGCGGATCAGCGACCGTGGAGATCAGTGCGGCCAGTGCCGGCAGCACTTCACGCACTACCGGTGAAGTGGCGATCTGGTAATACCTGGTCGCGGCACCGATGGTCAGCACGCCGTTTTTGTTTTCGATGCCGGCGAGTTCGGCAAGGCCGGCAATATCGATCAGCTGCGAAGGCTGGGCGAGCCGCGCCTTCAGCGTCGGCAGCAGGGTCATGCCGCCGGACAGCGCTTTCGCGTCTTCATCCTTGGCCAGCCAGTCGGCAGCCTCTTGCAGCGTCTTCGCCTTGCGATACTGGAATGAGTACATTTTATTGTCCTTTCTTCGCAGCCGAAATGGCCTGCCACAGCTTGTGCGCGGTCAGCGGCATGTCCATCGGCGGCACGCCCAGCGGCCGCAGCGCATTCATCACCGCATTGGTCAGTGTCGCCAGCGATGCCGTGCAACCCGATTCACCCATGCCCTTCACGCCCAGCGGGCTGATGGTGCCGAAAGTGGTGTGCTCGGCGATGGTGATGTCCTTGATCCAGCCGGCCTTGGGCATCGCGTAATCGGCGAAGCTGCCGGTCAGCAACTGGCCGGTCTCGGTGTCGTAAACCAAGTTTTCACCGAAAATCTGGCCCCAGCCCTGTGCCACAGCGCCGTGCATCTGGCCTTCGACGATGGTGTGGTTGATCACCACGCCGCAGTCATCGACCGTGACATAGGAAACCACTTCGGTGAAGCCGGTCTGCGGATCGATCTCGACTTCGGCAACGTGACAGCCGTTGGGGAAAGTCGAACCGAACTTGCCTTCGCCGGTGACCGACAGCGGTTTTTTCGCCGCCAGTTCGCCCAGCGTGATCTTCTTGTTCGATGCGGTCGACTTGAACTCGCCCTCCGCATAAGCCACCTGCGACGGCTCCACGCCCAGCTGCTCTGCAGCCAGCGGCGTTGCATGTTCGATCAGCTTTTTAGCAGCAATATGGCAGACCGTACCGGCGCCGACGATGGTGCGCGAACCGCCGGTGTGGTTGCCGATCAGTCCTTTTTCGGCAACGCCCTGGCGCAGCGTGACACGTTCGGCGGGGATGCCCAGCGCATCGCCGATGATCTGCGCGAAGGTGGTTTCATGTCCCTGACCCTGCGAATGCGAAATCGAGTAAGCGGTGAGCCTGCCGTCAGCAGAAACTTCCAGCAGCACTTCGTCCTTGGGGAACATGCCGGCGCCGGAGTTTTCGATCACCGTTGCAAAACCCAGACCGCGCAACAAACCGCGCTTTTCGGATTCCGTACGGCGCTTGGCGAAACCGGCAACATCGGCCAGCTTCAGCGCCTTTTCGAGCACGCCGTGAAAATCACCGATGTCGTACACCGATCCCGTCGGCGTTTTATACGGGAAAGCATCGGTAGGGATGAAGTTGCGGCGGCGGATTTCAGCCGGATCAATTTTCATCTGCGCTGCGGATTCATCCACCAGACGTTCAATGGCGAACGCGATTTCCGGACGCGCTGCGCCGCGGTAGGCCGATACCGGCGCGGTGTTGGTCAGCGCAACTCGCCAGCGGCCGAACAGCGCCGGCGTCTTGTAAACGCCGTTGAGGCATGTCACCGGATTGCGCATCGGGCTTACCGGACCCGCAGGATGCAGATAGGCGCCGAGGTCGGCGATCCAGTCGATACGCATCGCGAGGAAGGTACCGTCCTTGTCCAGCGCCAGTTCGCCGTCGATGTAATTGGCACGGCCATGTGAGTCGGAGAGGAAACCCTCGCTGCGCGAAGACACCCATTTCACCGGACGCTTCAGCGCTTTTGCCGCCAGCATCAGGGCGCAGTATTCCGGATAGCCGATGCTGCGCTGACCGAAACCGCCGCCGACATCGCGAGCCTCGACATTGATCTTGTCTTCGGGCACGCCGGTGTAAGCCGCAAGCTGCATGCGCATCATGTTCATGCCCTGCACCGGCGAATGCACCGTGTAAACCCCGCTGGCGGCGTCGTAACCGACGGAGCAGGCGCGCGGCTCCATCGGATTGGGCGCAACGCGCGTGACGTCAAGCCGGAGTTTGGTGACATGCGCAGCCTTGGCGAAAGCCCCATCGACAGCGGCGGCATCGCCGGCCTCCTGCTCGAATGCGAGATTGCCGGGCACGTTGTCGTGCAGTTGCGGCGCACCGGTGGCGAGTGCAGCCCGCGGATCCACCGCGACCGGCAGGTCTTCATATTCAACTTCAATCAGTTCAGCAGCGTCCTGGGCCTGCAGCGCGGTTTCGGCGACCACCATGGCCACCAGATCGCCGACAAAACGCACACGGTCATGGGCCAGTGAGGAACGGTCGGGGAAACGCGCTTTCATGCCGTCTTTACCGGCAAACGTCAGGAAGCTCATCGGCCGTAAATGGCCTTCGCGCACCGCGTCTGCGCCGGTGTACACGCCGAGCACGCCGGGCGCCTTGCGAGCGGCATCGGTGTTCACTGACAGGATTTTGGCGTGGGCACGATCCGCACGCAGGAATGCGGCATGAGCCTGGCCGGTCAGGCTCCAGTCGGCCGAGTAACAACCCTCGCCCTTGATCAGTCGCAGGTCTTCGAGGCGGGACAGTTTTGCGCCGCCGACATCAAACAGGTGGTGATGGTCCATAACGTTGACGCGCACCGCAGGC
This sequence comes from Burkholderiales bacterium, assembly GCA_044378065.1. Classification (GTDB taxonomy): domain Bacteria; phylum Pseudomonadota; class Gammaproteobacteria; order Burkholderiales; family SG8-41. The sequence continues at coordinate 8,501 of JBILYA010000041.1, forward strand.
TGGACGCCTTAACGGTCCGCTCTCTCCTCCATTGGAATAGCGATTAGGATAACGCAAAAAAGCGCAAATGACCGAGGCAATCGTGTTGCACCGGCACACCCGGTCACGCACAATGCCATGGTCGCAGTCCATATCGTAAAAAGCCCTTTTTGCAATGAAAAAAGACACGCTGCTCACCCATGTCGGACGCAATCCGGCCGAAACCCACGGCACGGTCAACATGCCGGTTTACCGCACCTCCACCGTGGTTTTTCCCGATCTGGAATCGTACGAAACGCGGGATCCGGATGATTACAAATCCATGCGTTACGGCATCCACGGCACACCGACCACATTTGCCTTTGAGGACGCAGTGGCCCGGATGGAAGGCGGCTATCAGGCGGTCGCCGTACCGTCGGGACTGGCGGCGATTACCGCAGCACTGTGCGCTTTCGTCAAAACGGGTGATCACCTGCTGGTCACCGACAGCGCCTATGCGCCGACCCGGATGTTCTGTGACCGCCAGCTGCGCGCCAACGGCGTCGAGGTCGAGTATTACGATCCGCTGATCGGCGGCGGCATCGCCCGGCTGATCAAGCCGAACACCAAGGCGGTGTTCTGCGAAGCGCCGGGTTCGCTGACTTTTGAAATGCAGGATATCCCGGCCATCGCCGCCGCCGCTCATGCCCGCGGCATACCGGTACTGGCCGACACCACCTGGGGAACACCTTACTTTTTCCGTTCCTTCGAACGCGGCGTTGATGTATCGATACACGCTGCGACCAAATACATCGTCGGCCATTCCGACGTGCTGATGGGCGTCATTGTCACCAACGAAAAATGCTGGCTGCCGGTGCGCCACACCGTCGCCGACTTCGGTTATTGCGTCAGCCCCGACGACTGTTATCTGGCGCTACGCGGTTTCAGAACCATCGGCGTGCGCATGAAACAACAGATGTCCAACGCGATCACCGTCGCCAACTGGCTGCAAGGACGCAGGGAAGTGCAGCGCGTGCTGTTTCCGGCACTGGAAAGCGATCCGGGGCATGCGATCTGGAAACGCGACTTTGACGGCGCGGCTTCGCTGTTCGGCGTGGTCCTGCAAGCGGCATCACGCGAGAAAGTGGCAGCCTTCGTCGATGCGCTGAAACTCTTCGGCATCGGTTCGAGCTGGGGCGGCTACGAAAGTCTGGTCACTGCACCGAATCCGGAAAAAGTGCGCAGTGCGACGGCATGGAATCCGGGCGGGCCGACGATACGCCTGCACATCGGCCTTGAAGACCCGCTTGACCTGATCGCCGACCTCGAGCAAGCCTTGAGCCGGCTGCGTTAAACAGCTTCGGAATTACCGCGCCTCACAAAACAAAAAGGCGCTCCGCTGAACGTCTTTTCGATCATCCCCGCTTCAGAAATAACCATCCATCATCTTGTCGACCCAGGCCGGCAGGCGCACGTTTTCCTTTCGCTCAAAAGCGGGGATGTACGGCTTGATGTCGAGCACCGGGGTACCATCGAGGGCATCCAGACCGCGCACGGTGACGCCTTTGTCGTCGACCGCCAGCAACTCCACTGCAGTGACCCCGATCGGATTGGGGCGGAATTTTGTGCGCTGGGCGAATACGCCGACCGGATCGAGGTTTTCCATGCCGCGCGGATTGCGTGCAATCTGCTTGGCCGGATCAAACGGCGGGATCTTGTGCAGATGGAAAATCACCACTACATGCGAAAACTCGCTGAGCCCAGCCAGACCTTTGACATACAAGGGATCCAGTTCGATGCGGGATTCAACATTCGCCCAGTGCCCGGCGGACATTTCGGTGCGATCACTGCGGACATAACCAACAGGCTCAAACTGCGGCATACCACGGCTCCTTGTTTAATTGAAAAGAAAGCGCCGGCGCAAAATCAAGCCGAATGGATGTCCTGATAACGCCGCCCGATTTCTTCAATCTCCACGGCATGATGCTTGATTGCAGCCACGCAATTACCATCCAGCTTACCTGCAGCCGTCATGCAATCCAGTTCGGCGATTGCTTCATCAACC
>JBILYA010000393.1:0-2650 GCA_044378065.1 Burkholderiales bacterium
TCTGCTGTCGGTGACCGGGGTGGTCATTCTGTTCGGCAAACACATTGTATTGCCGGTGGTCGGCTTTACGCTGTTTTCCTGGCTGGCAACGCTGTCCAAGTACATCCATAACTTCGTCGGTCCGGTGTTTGCGTTCTGCGTGGTGCTGATGTTCGTGACCTTCGTGAAAGACAATTTCCCGAAAGCGCATGACCTGAAATGGCTGACCAAATTCGGCGGATTGATTTCTGACGAGCATGTGGCCTCCGACCGTTTCAACGCCGGCGAGAAAATCTGGTTCTGGTTTGGTGTGACCCTGCTGGGTCTGGTGGTCAGCGTCACCGGCTTCATTCTCAACTTCCCGAATTTCGAGCAGGGGCGTGAGTTGATGCAGATCGCGAACGTGATCCACGCGATTTCTGCGGTGCTGTTCCTGACCATGGGCTTGAGCCACATCTACCTCGGCACGGTTGGCGTTGAAGGTGCTTACGATGCGATGCGCACCGGTTATGTTGACGAAACCTGGGCCAAGGAACACCACGAATACTGGTATCGCGACGCGATCGCGCAACAAAAAAGCGGTGGCGGGGCGACCAACCCGGCTGCAGCCTCATCGATGAAGGAGGGGTGGAAACAATGAAAGCGCCGAACGTTTGGAAATGGGTGCCGACCTTGATGGTTTGCAGCGTGCTGGGATTGGCAGGCATGGCTTCTGCCAAGCTGCCCGCGCCTTCGGAAGAAGCCAAAGCCAAGGCGGCTGAAGCCAAAGCCAAGTCGGATGAAGCTGCCAAGAAAGACGGCGAGAATCTGGGTAAGGCTCAGGACCGTGTAGCCGACCGTTACAAGAAGCAGAACAAAACGGCCTCGGCCGGTGCCACCAAGGTTGCTGAAAAGAAAAAGTAATTTTCAGCCGCGTGATTGCGGTGAACCAACAAAAAGCCCGGTTGATACCGGGCTTTTTGTTTGTAAAAAATAATAATTAAAACAATTAGTTACTGAATTTTTCCGATGCTGTCTTCCAGCAATTGCCAGGCAGTTTTGCCGGTGATGTCGCGCCAGCGCTGATAGAAGCCGGATTCGCGCAGACGGTTGCGGAAATCGTCGCGGTCGACGTGGGTGGCGACCATGCCCCAGTCGGCGATTTTCTGTTCCAGCCCGCGGTTCAGTGCATCGGTATGCGCGCGTTGCCGCGCCACATGTTTGCGTGTCACGCGCTCAATCGTCTGCTGGATGTCCGCCGGCAGCGTGTTCCAGAACTTCAGGCTGACCATCATGTTGAAGCCCGACCACATATGCGAAGTCAGTGCGATGTGGCGGGTCACTTCGTGCAGCTTCAGCGCTTCGGTGATCGACAGAGGATTTTCCTGGGCATCGATCTCGTGATTTTTCAGTGCGTCATAGAGCTTCAACACATTCACTTCGACCGGCACTGCGCCGAGGCTTTCGAAGGCATCAGCAAACATGCGGCCTTCGGGAATACGGATGCGCATGCCTTCCAGATCCGCGGCTTTGGCGACCGGACGGTCTACCGTGGAGATGTGGCGGAAACCGTTTTCCAGCAGGCCATAGGGCAGGGCGTGGATGCCCTTGCTGCGGAGTTCCTGCTGCAGATAAGCGCCCAGCGGGCCGTCCAGCGTGGTGTGCACCTGGGCGTGGTCCTTGAAGGCAAAGGGCAGGCCCTGGATTTCCAGCGCCGGTACCACACCACCGAGGATGCCGCCCATCAGCACATAACACTCGATCTCGCCTTTGATCAGCAGATCGACGATTTCCAGGTGGCCGCCCGGCAGTCCTTCGTTCTTGGCGTGCACCGTTCCCGCTACACGTCCACCGGTGGCTTCACCGACCTCGTTCCACAGATCAACGAGGAAAGGGTGGACGTGACTGTCTTTGGACAGGTAATGGTATTGCCGCACCTTCCACTGAGGCGCGCTCATGCCGGCAGTGCCGATGCCATCAGCTCCGGCGATATGCCTTTGGCTTCGGCATTGGAGAAGTTGAGCTCGACCTTCAGCCCGTTCGGATCGAGCATGAACAACTGGAACAGGCCCTGATCGTCGACCATGCGCTTGCGGAATTCGACTTTGTGCTTCTGCAGGTTTTCCATCATTTCGCGCAGGCCGTTGCAGCGGAAGGCGACATGGTCGAGAACGCCGCTTCCGTGTACCGCATCGGATTGCTGGCCGAGGTAAGCCTTGCGGTTTTCACTGACGTTTTTGCCGCCCTGGGTCAGGTGGATGACATCGGTGTCGCCGAGATAGAGCCAGATCACCGGGAACTTGAAGTCGGGGTGGGGGCCTTCTCGGAAACCGAGGATGTTGACGTACCAGTCGCGCGTGGCTTCAAGGTCTGCGGTCTGGATCAGGAAATGTTCAAGATGCTGTAAGGGCATGGCAGCTTTCGCGTTGTGGTTCAGTTTGCAGTGATGCCGGCGGTTTTCGCCAGTTTGGCGAAGTCCTCGACATGGCGGCGGAGGAAGGCGTTGTATTCATCCAGCGAGTTGCTGGCGACCAGAGGAATGCCGTTGCGGTCAAAGCGTTCCCGCAAGGCTGGTACGGCTACGGCCTTGACCACTTCGGCGCGCAGTTTCTCGAGGAGCTCCCGTGATGTGCCGGCCGGGGCAACGAGGCCGTTGAAGGTGGTGTCTTCGAAACCTTTGACGCCGGATTCG
>JBILYA010000392.1:0-2650 GCA_044378065.1 Burkholderiales bacterium
CGCAGCCCTGATCGCCGAGTTCGAACAAACCGGACCCTACCCCGGTCAGGAAGTTACACCGCCAATACTCGCCGAAGTGATCCGGGAATGCCTGGAGACTTGCCGGCAGGTGGATGCGGAGGAACTGGAACTGCCGCTGGAAGAAGTTGATGAACTCGGCAGCAGCGCGCTGGAGTGCCTGTCGGACATGGGCCTGTGGGCATGGCAACTGAAGCTCGACGACCATCGCGCCGCCATCGAGGATCTGGCGCTGGACATGGCACTCTGGATCGCCAAACAAGGCGGTGAAATTACCGTCCTGGAACCCGCGGTCAACGCCCTCGCCCGCGAAGCTGATCAGACCCGCGATGCGGAAGCACTCAAAGCCCTTTTTGAGCGTGCCTGCAGCCTGATCGCACAGGTGGCGCCGGCAATCACAGAAAGCGGTGATCTCGCCGACCTGCAGCCCTGGCTGACGCTGCATTTCAACTGCGCGATCATCGCTACGCGGACTCAGCAGCCGGATCTGATGAATGCGGCCTATGATCTTCTGGAATCCCATATTCCGGAGCATTGCCGGGCTTTTTACGCCGAAGGTGTCCGCGAATCGTCAAAAGCCGCCTATGGACCTCAGGTCGGGGCGCTGATGCGCGAGCGTCTCGCCAAATGGACGGCTTGAAGACAAGCATGGATAATGACCGGTCATGAAATTCCTGTTTGATATTTTCCCGGTCATCCTGTTTTTTGCCGCTTTCAAGCTGTACGGCATTTACATTGCGACAACAGTGGCGATCGTGGCTACAGTGCTTCAGATCGCCTGGAGCTGGTTCAAGCATCGCAAAGTCGAAAACATGCAATGGATCAGCCTCGCGCTGATTGTCGTTTTTGGCGGCGCCACGCTGCTACTCAAGGACGAGACCTTCATCAAGTGGAAACCGACGGTGCTTTACTGGCTGTTTGCCTCTGTGCTGATCGTTTCCCATCTGGTTTTCAACAAGAACTTCATCCGCTCAATGATGGAGCAGCAGGTCAGCGCCCCGGACCCGATCTGGACCAAACTGCTGTTCGGCTGGGTCGGTTTTTTTACAGTGATGGGCGTCCTCAATCTGTATGTCGCCTTCAACTATTCAACCGACACCTGGGTCAGTTTCAAGCTCTTTGGCGGCATCGGCCTGATGCTGCTGTTTGTTCTGGGGCAGGCTTTTGTGCTGGCCCCGCATATGAAGGAAAAGAGCGGCGAATGATCCTGCGCCCGACCGGATCATGACCGTTGCCGACACCATCCGCGGGAAACTCGCCATGCTGGAACCGGAATCGATCGAATTACTGGATGAATCCGGCCAGCATATCGGTCACGAAGGTGCCAAGGGGGGCGGCGGACATTACCAGCTGATTATTGTGTCGCATGCTTTTGCCCATAAACCGCTGCAGTCACGGCACCGCATGGTGTATGAGGCGTTGGGCGGGATGATGCACAAGGAAATCCACGCACTCGCCATCAAGGCGTATGCTCCGGACGAAATATGACCATGAACACCCTCAGAGGAGTTGTTGCCATGCCCAAGAAAACGTCCCTTACCCTGCTGCTCGCAGTCACCGCGGCATTTGCGACAACTGCCGTTTTCGCTCAGGTGGCCAAGGTCAACGGGGTAGCCATCCCCCAATCGCGTTCTGACATCCTGCTGAAGGAAGTCACCTCACAAGGCCGTCCGGATTCCCCCGAACTGCGCACGATGATCAAGCAGGAACTGGTCAGCCGTGAGGTCATGTCCCAGGAAGCCGTCAAAATGGGCTTGAACAAGAATCCGGAAGTCAGCGCACAGCTCGATATCGCCCGCCAGAATGTTCTGGTCGGAGCCTTCCTCACCGAAGCCGCGAAGCGCAATGTGCCAAGCGAAGATGCCTTGAAAAAAGCCTACGAACGCTTCAAGGACAGCCCCGCCGCCAATGAATACAGGGCTCGTCACATTCTCGTTGCCAGCGAGGCCGAAGCCAAGGAAATCATCACCCGCCTGAAGGCCGGCGCCGATTTCGCCAAGATTGCGGCAGAGAAATCCATCGATGAGGGCACAAAAGCCCAAGGCGGAGACCTGAATTGGTCGCCACCGGCACGTTATGTCCGCCCGTTTGCCGAAGCCCTGGCTCGCCTCAAAAAGGGCGACATGACGGAAGCCCCGGTGCAGACCAACTTCGGCTGGCACGTGATCCGCCTCGAAGATATCCGTCCGCTGAGCTATGAAGCGATCAAGCCCCAGTTGCAGCAGGTTGTTCAGCGTGAAAACGTGCAGAAAGTTGTCGAAGACCTTCGCGCCAAGGCAAAAGTCGAATAAGCAGAATACAGAGCCGCAATCTCAGCTGATTTTCTGATTCAGCACGCAATAAAAAAGCCCGGGTTTGAGCCCGGGCTTTTTTCGTCTGTCGCCTGGCGGATTGCCGACGCATCGCATCGCGATCACTGCTAAGACATATCAATAACCTGAAAGACAAAAGAAAAAGCCCGACCTCATCGAGGCCGGGCTTTTCCGGTATGGGTGCCTGACAATGTCCTACTTTCACACGGGTAGTCCGTACTATCATCGGCGCTGAGTCGTTTCACGGCCCTGTTCGGAATGGGAAGGGGTGGGACCAACTCGCTATTGTCGTCAGGCATAGCTGTTTGGCTGTACATGCA
>JBILYA010000394.1:0-2631 GCA_044378065.1 Burkholderiales bacterium
TCTTCCCAGCGTTTGATGCGCCCCTGTGCGGGTTCGGCATCCGAGCGCGCAAGATCAGCGCAAACCCGGATCATCGCCTTCAGCGTCACCGGCCGGGTGATCTGGTAGCTGTCATGCCCCCAGGCATCACCCCATACCTTGTGCGCCGCCTTGAGAAAATCACGGAGGATCTCGTAGAAACGCTCACTTTCGCGATACAGATTGCTGGTGCGGCTGATCTTGCGCCAGTCGGCGCTGATCCAGCGGTGCAATTCGTTGAACAGTTCCGCCTGCAGAATCCATTTGTCCTTCTGGCTGCGGCCGCCGAGGCGGTTGATGCGGTACTGCAGCGGGCTGTCGTCTTCCGAGTACAGATCCTCGACCATGCGCGCTGCAAAACGTTTATCGGGATCGGCCCAGGATACGCGCTCATACAGATCAACCAGATGGCTTTTGTTGATGCGCGTCGGCGTGGAGTTGATGATGACGAACATCTCGGCAGCGAAATCCTCGCTGCGTCCGTCAAAAATCACGCAGGGCACATTGATCGATGCTGCTTCCGCCGGGTGCTCCATCAAATAGAACTTCAGCGCCGCCAGACGATGCTGGCCGTCGATGATCAGGTATTTGGAAGCCGGTTCGGACAGATGACCGACCGTATCCTGTCCGGGCAGCGACTGGAAGCGCAGTTCATCCGAAGTGAACAGCAGCACGGTGCCGGGTATCGGCGGCTGACTGACCGCCATTTCATAAAAGTTGCGCAACTGCCGGACCTTGGCCTTGGACATCTGGCGCTGGAAGGCCTCATCGGTGCGCTCAATGCGGGAAATAAACTGGGCAATCTCGTCCTGCTGGGGCAGGCTTTGCGGCGTGATCTCCTCGCCCTCGCCATAAAACCGGCTGATGAAGCGAACACGCTCCAGCACTTCCTTGGCCGGATAGCTCGCGAAGTAAAACAGACCGTCCTTTTGTCTGATGCGCGTTGCCAGCATGGTGCCTGATCCCCTTTTGCTCTTGTTGTAAGTCCTTGGCGCGTCGCAGGTTTTCCCTTGCCGCGCAGGTTACCGGTGGATTGCGGGTGTCATTCTAGCGTTCGCAACTGCCTAAAAGCGAGGCACTCGGGGGACAGGATCACGGAATTTTAATAAATCCCTTTAAAAACAAATAATTAGCAAGGAACGCAGGAAGGATTCAAAACTCCCGATTTCGCCATACGCGAACCGGTATGGCCTGCTGAAATGCGCTCCCGGCAAACGCAGGCATAAAAAAAGCCGCCCTGTCAGGAGCGGCTTTTAATCGGGATGACGCTCAGCTGCGCGGTTGAGCCTGCGCGCCGGGGCCTTGGGGACGGCATTGCGAAGGATCAGACTTGCACTGGGCCTGGCGTTCTTCCGCACGGGCCTTCATCTCCTTGCAGCGCTCGGGATTCTCCGCACACATTTTGTCGCGCTGCGCCTTGCGATCCTGCTGACACTTCGCCGGATCCGCCTTGCACTGCGCGTGGCGCTCTTCCGCCTTGGCCTTCATTTCCTTGCAACGCTCGGGGTTCTCCGCGCACATCTTTTCGCGATATGCCTTGCGATCCTGCTGACACTTCGCCGGATCCGCCTTGCACTGCTCGTGGCGCTCTTCCGCCTTGGCTTTCATTTCCTTGCAGCGCTCCGGGTTCTCCGCGCACATCTTTTCGCGATATGCCTTGCGTTCCTGCTGGCATTTTGCCGGATCCGCCTTGCACGCCTCGTGGCGGGCACCATGCGGGCCCTCGCCGGCTTTAACGCCGTCCGCCGCAAACACCGGCATCGCCACCATCGCAGCCACCAACATCATGAGTTTCATTTTCATCATCAATTCCTTATTCATTCGTTTTCAGCGTTCACGGCGCGGTTGATAGATTTCCCGCCGTGCCTTGTCGAGATCCCGGTGCAGATCGCGGCGCTCGTCGTCCGACATGCGCTGATGCTGTTGATGCCGCTCGAAACGTTCGGGCTGCCCTGCATCACGCTGTCGCTGCGGACCGCGGTCACCGCGGTCCGTTCGGCCCTGGCCCTGGCTCTGGCTCTGAAGCGACGGCAGATCGCGCCAGAAACCGGCTTCCGCCGGCACTGACTGCAGCACTGCACACCCCAGAACGATTGCCTGCCAGATTTTCATGCACCAAGCTCCCAGTAATTACAGCCTGCGGTCCCTAAACCGGCTTCATTGCGTCGATTGTAACTGTGACGGCCGGCGGGCGGCATCTTCGTCGCCGGTCCATTCTGGTTTTCATGATCATTGTGAGCTCCAAGCTGTCTGGTTATGCCGGGAACCGGATCGGGTCCGCGACGGCGCCCCATCGGAGCGTTGAGACCATCATCGTCGCCAGCTGTAAGCAGACTGTTTCCGCCGGCTGTCATTGTGTAAGCAATTGTTGCCGGATCACGACAGGCCGCAAGAAACAGTCACCATGCTAAACCTGCAGCAAGCGCCGGCAGTCCGCGAATTTGTAAGACTTTGTTGCGGGCCCATGGCCTGATGCCGCCGAACTGGCTAGGATTGCGCCATGACCCAGACCAAAACCCGGATTCTTGTTGTTGACGACGATGTGCGACTGCGCGACCTGCTCAACCGTTACCTCACCGAGCAGGGTTATGCCGTGCGTGTCGTCGCTGACGC
>JBILYA010000395.1:0-2626 GCA_044378065.1 Burkholderiales bacterium
CTTATGTCACGGTTGTCGGCATCGCACCGGCAGGTCTTCTGCTGGCGTTCGGTTTTGCCCTGGTGGCGACCGGACTGTATTACCGCACGCCGATGGCCGTGCAACCGATGAAGGCGATTGGTGCAGTATCCATCGCCGGTGCGGCGCAGACGGCCACCGTGACGCCTGAAGCTGTCGCAGTGGCTGCGCTGGCGACGGGGATCATCTGGCTTGTTCTCGGCTGGACCGGCACAGCGGAACGGATCATCCGCTGGGTTGGCCGGCCGGTGATCATCGGCATTACCCTGGGACTGGGTTTCGCCTTCATGCTGCAGGGCACGCAGCTCATGTCGGCCGCGGTCTGGTTTGCTGCGCCGCTGCTGCTGGTGACCATCCTGTTGCTGTCGCGCAAAGCCATTGTGGCGATGGTATTGATTCTCTTGAGCGGTGTGGCATTCGCGCTGTATTCCGATGCTTCTGTTGTGATCGCTTTGGCATCCGCGCAGCCGGGTTTTGTAGCGCCGGCATGGCCTTTCGGTCAGGTTTCCGCGGAATCCCTGTTTACCGGCATCGTGCTGCTTGCCTTGCCGCAGATTCCCCTGACGCTGGGCAATGCCATACTGGCACCGGTCGAATTCAACAACCGCGAATTCCCCGGTCACAAGGTCAGTGAAAAGCAGATGGCGTTGTCTACCGGCTTGATGAATACCCTGGGCAGTTTTATCGGCGGCGTGCCGATGTGCCACGGCGCGGGCGGAATGTCGGCGCAAGTCGGGTTTGGTGCGCGCAGTGGCGGGGCTCCCGTGATCCTGGGTTCGTTGTTGATTGTTCTGGCCCTCGGATTCAGTGAGTCGCTGGCCGTGCTGTTGCGCTTGTTTCCGCAACCGGCGCTGGGCGTAATGCTGTTCCTGGCGGGTCTGCAGCTGGCACTGGGTTCCTGCGATTTCGCGAGGGACAAGGGCGAGCGGTTTGTCACGCTGGGTACGGCAGCGCTGGCGGTATGGAATGTCGGCATCGCGTTTGTCTTCGGCATTCTGCTGCTGGCTATAGTGCGGCGCGGCTGGTTGAAACTGTGAATGACATGAAGGTCAACCGTCGCCGGCTGCTTGCAGCATCGGCATTAAGCGCATTGATGCCCGTGCCGTTGCAGGCGCAATCAACGCGCGTCATTACTGATGGTGCCGGACGCAAGGTGACATTGCCTTCGCGCGTGGAACGTATCTATGCGGCTGGTGCACCCGCGAGCGTGCTGGCTTTTGCTGTGGCCCCTGAAAAACTGATGGGCTGGACTTCTCCGTTCCGTGACGCCGAGCGACCGTTTGTCGCGCCGCGTTACGCTGATCTGCCGGCATACGGCCGGCTGACCGGGCGGGGTAACTCCGCCAATGTGGAAATCGTGGTCAAGGCAAAGCCGGACCTGATCATTGATTACGGTGCGGTGCGTGACACCTTTGTATCGCTGGCAGACCGTGTGCAGGCTCAGACTGGCATTCCCTATCTGCTGCTCGATGGTGATTTTGACCGGATGGCGGAAGTGATTGTGCAGTTCGGGCAGATCGCTGGCGAGGATGCGCGTGCGTCTGCGCTGGCACGGTATACGCGCGACACCATCGCTGATATCAATACGCGACTTGCGAAGATTCCGCCGGCACGTCGGCCGCGGGTTTATTACGGCCGCGGTCCGCAGGGACTCAGCACCGGGCTGGCCGGTTCGATCAATATGGAATGTATCGAGCAGGTCGGCGCGCATAACGTGGCCGCGGAACTGGGTAAGGGTGGTCTGGTGCAGGTATCGGTGGAGCAGGTGCTGCGCTGGAATCCCGATGTCATCGTGACCATTGATCCGAATTTCTTCGCGTTGGCCCGCAGCCATCCCGTATGGAGCGCGATGCCGGCGGTGCGCGCCGGACGCATCCATCTCGCGCCGGGACTGCCTTTCGGCTGGATTGATTTTCCGCCGTCGCTGAACCGGCTGATCGGCCTGCGCTGGCTGGCGCGGGTGCTGTATCCTGAGGTCTTTAATGAAGACCTGCGGCCCATCGTGCGCGATTTCTACACCCGTTTTTATCATCAGACCCCCACCGACGCGCAACTCGATCAGTTGCTGATCGCCCCCGGCGTGCGATGAAGCGTAGTCAGTCCCTGATGCTGCTGGCAGCTGCGGCAGCCCTGCTGCTTGTCATTGCACTGGCCTTTACGGTCGGGCGTTATCCCGTGCCGTTGTCAGACCTGTTGCGCATTCTCTGGTCGTGGGCAGGTGGCGCTCCGCACGGACTTGATGCCACGCTGGAAACAGTGGTGCTGCAGATCCGCGGTCCGCGTGTCATTGCCGCGGTGCTGGTCGGTGCGGCGCTGGCCGCGGCCGGTGCGGCTTACCAGAATCTGTTCCGCAATCCGCTGGTATCGCCGGACATCCTCGGTGTATCGGCAGGCGCTGCCGTCGGCGCCATACTCGGCATCTTCCTGTCGCTGGGCGTAGTGGCCATCCAGTCGATGGCCTTTGCCGGTGGTCTCGCGGCGGTAGGTATGGTTTATCTGGTGGCGCGTGCGGTGCGCGGCCATGATCCTTTGCTGGTACTGGTCCTCGCCGGCGTGGTGCTGGGGGCGCTGCTCGGTGCCTGCGTGGCTTTGATGAAATATCTGGCCG
>JBILYA010000396.1:0-2619 GCA_044378065.1 Burkholderiales bacterium
AAACCCGACTACTACCGCTGGAACCAGTGGCTGTTCCTGCGCATGCTGGAAAAAGGCATCGCCTACAAGAAGACGCAGGTGGTGAACTGGGACCCGATCGACCAGACCGTGCTCGCCAACGAACAGGTCATCGACGGCAAGGGCTGGCGCACGGGCGCCACCGTCGAGAAGCGCGAAATCCCCGGTTATTACCTCGCCATCACCAAATACGCCGACGAGCTGCTGGAAGCCCTGGACACGCTGCCGGGCTGGCCCGAGCGGGTCAAGGCAATGCAGGCCAACTGGATCGGCAAGAGCTACGGTGTGCGTTTTGCCTTTCCGTACACCATCGACGGCAAGGCGGAAAAACTCTGGGTGTTCACCACCCGGGCCGACACCATCATGGGCGTCACCTTTGTTGCAGTTGCCGCGGAACATCCGCTGGCCACTCGTGCAGCGCAGGGCAACGCAAAACTCGCCGGTTTCATCGCCGAATGCAAGCGCGGCTCGGTGATGGAAGCCGACCTGGCGACGATGGAAAAGAAAGGCATGCCGACCGGCATTTTTGTCGAACATCCGCTGACCGGCGAAAAAGTCGAGGTCTGGGTCGGCAACTATGTGCTGATGGGTTACGGCGAAGGCGCTGTGATGGCGGTGCCGGCACATGACGAACGCGACTTCCACTTCGCCAAACAGTACGGCCTGCGTATTACCCAGGTCATTGATGTCGCCGGACAGCCGTTCTCGACCGACGCCTGGCAGGAGTGGTACGCCGACAAGGAAAAAGGCGTTTGCACGCAGTCCGGCAAATACGACGGCCTGAATTATTCCGCAGCAGTTGATGCCATCGCCGCCGACCTCGCCGCCAAAGGACTCGGTGAAAAACAGGTGCTCTACCGCCTGCGCGACTGGGGTGTCTCACGCCAGCGTTACTGGGGCTGTCCGATCCCGATCATCCACTGCGCAAGCTGCGGCGACGTGCCGGTACCCGACAAGGACCTGCCGGTGGTGTTGCCCGAGGACTGCGTACCCGACGGCAGCGGCAATCCGCTGAACAAACGTCCGGACTTCGTCGATTGCGCCTGCCCGAAATGCGGCAAACCGGCAAAACGCGAAACCGACACGATGGACACCTTTGTTGACTCGTCCTGGTATTACCTGCGTTATGCCTGCGCCGACAGCAGCACCGCGATGGTCGACGACCGCGTCAACTACTGGCTGCCGGCCGACCAGTACATCGGCGGCATTGAACACGCCATCCTGCATCTGCTGTATTCGCGCTTCTGGAACAAGGCGATGCGCGACCTCGGTCTGGTGAAAATCGACGAGCCGTTCAAGAACCTGCTGACCCAGGGCATGGTGCTCAACGAAATCTTTTTCCGTAAGCCGGCGGCCGGCCGCATTACCTATTACAACCCTGCCGACGTGGACCTGATCGTCGATGACAAGGGCAACCGCAGCGGCGCGACGTTGCGCGCTGACGGCCAACCTGTGGAATCGGGCGGCATCGGCACCATGTCGAAATCGAAAAACAACGGCGTCGATCCGCAGGCGCTGATGGAAAGCTACGGCGCCGACATCGCACGCTTTTACATGATGTTCACCGCACCGCCCGAGCAGACGCTGGAGTGGTCGGACGCCAGCGTCGAAGGCGCGTCGCGTTTCCTGCGCCGGGTATGGTCGCTGGGTTATGAAACCGCGCAGCGCCCCGCCGCGGACATGCCGGCCGCACTGCCGGCGCCGCTGGCCGCCGCAAGGCGTGAAATCCATGCCGTGCTCAAGCAGGGCAATTACGACCTCGGCCGCCACCAGTTCAACACCGTCGCCTCGGCGACGATGAAAATGCTGAATGCCCTTGAAGGCGTACTCAAGGGCGGCAATGATGCCGCGGCCAATGCCGTGCTGCGCGAAGGCCTGTCGATCCTGCTGCGCGTGCTGTCACCGATCACCCCGCACATCACGCACCAGTTGTGGCGCGATCTGGGTTATGGCGAGGACATCCTCAACGCCGCCTGGCCTGAACCAGATGCGCAAGCGCTGGTCGAGTCCGAAATGGAACTGGTGGTGCAGGTCAACGGCAAAAAACGCGGTGACGTGCGTGTGCCGCGCGATGCCGACAAGGCGGCCATCGAAGCTGCGGCACTCGCCGATGCCGAGGTGCAGAAGTTTGTCGCCGGGCAGCCGGTCAAGAAAGTTGTTATCGTGCCGGGACGCCTGGTCAACATCGTGGTCTGATCCGTGAAAAAAACGCTGACTGCACTGCTCTGCACGCTCCTCACTCTGCTGTTGGCCGCCTGCGGCTTCCAGCCGCGAGGTACCGCCAACCTGCCCTTCGAAACCCTGTATGTGCAGGCGCCGGCAGGCTCGCAGTTCGCCACCCAGTTTCGCCGCATGGTGACGTCGGGCAGCTCCACCCGCATCATCGACAATGCCAAATCCGCAGAAGCCACGCTGGTGCTGGTCAGCGAAAAGCGTGAGAAAAACATCCTCTCGCTGTCAGGCGGCGGCCGCGTCAGTGAATTCCAGCTGCGTTACCTGATGTCCTACCGGATGATCGACCGCAATGCGGTGGAAATCATCCCGATGACCGAAATCTCGCTCAAGCGCGACCTGTCCTACAGCGACACCGAAACGCTGGGG
>JBILYA010000397.1:0-2613 GCA_044378065.1 Burkholderiales bacterium
ATCCGCAGAGGCGCACATGAGCATCCATCTGCACAATCCGCCGCTGCTTGCCGTTCGCGATCTGTGCGTCGAGTTCGCCACGCGCAAGGGACCGGTCACTGCTGTGCGTTCGGTCAATCTGCAGGTCGCCAAGGGCGAAACCCTGGGCATTGTCGGTGAATCCGGATCCGGAAAATCGGTGACCTCCTATGCGGTGATGCGCATCCTTGATCGCGCCGGTCGCATCGTTTCGGGCGGCATCGAATTCGGCGGCATGCAGTTGCACGACGCATCCGAAGACATGATGAGCGACCTGCGGGGCCGTGAAATCTCGATGATTTTCCAGAATCCGCGCGCCGCGCTGAATCCGATCCGTACCGTCGGCAAGCAGATTGAAGACGTGCTGATCCGCCATGCACAGGCCACGCACGAACAGGCCAAAGCCAAGGCCATTGAGGCGCTGGAGCGTGTTCGCATCCGTGACGCGGCGCGCCGTTACCACGCCTATCCTTTCGAACTCTCCGGCGGCATGTGCCAGCGCGTGGTCATTGCCATTGCGCTCGCCTGCAAACCGCAGTTGCTGATTGCCGATGAACCGACCACCGGACTGGATGTCACCACGCAGAAGGCGGTGATGGAACTGGTGCGCGAACTGACACGCTCAGAAGGGATGTCGACGCTGCTGATCACCCATGACCTCGGCCTTGCCGGTGAATATTGCGACCGCATTGTTGTCATGGAAAAAGGCGAGGTGGTCGAGCAGCAGGACACCGCGAAACTGTTCACCGCACCGGCGCACCCGTATACGCGCCGGCTGATCCGCTCGACGCCGCATGCCGCGGCAACCATTCGCGATCTGCTGCCGGATGACCAGCGCCTGCCGCTGCCGCCGGCGATGATTGTTTCGGATGAACCGCTGCTCGAAGTCAAAAATCTGGTCAAACAATTCGATGCGCCGGGTGGCGTGCTGCAGCGGATCAGGAGCCGCGGCAAAAAAGAAGCCGGTTATCGTGCGGTCGACAATGTCAGTTTCAGCATCGCCCGCGGCGAAAGCGTCGGTCTGGTCGGTGAATCCGGTTGCGGCAAATCGACGACGTCGGCGATGGTGATGCGGCTGCTCGATGCCACCGCCGGCAGCATTCGCTTCAAGGGGCAGGAACTGACGGCAGTGACCGCCGCCGCGTTTGCGCGCTCACCGCAGCGTCGCGAACTGCAGATGGTGTTCCAGGATCCGCACGAAAGCCTCAACCCGCGTGCCACTGCGGCGCAATCGATTGCCGATCCGCTGCTGCGCCTGGAGGGTATGACCAACAATGCCGAAATCCGCGCCCGCGTCGAAGCATTGGCGACCCAGGTTGGTCTCCAGCATGAACTGCTGGACCGCTTGCCGCACCAGCTGTCGGGCGGGCAGAAGGCGCGTGTCGGTATTGCACGGGCCATTTCCACCAAGCCCGAACTGCTGATTCTGGATGAGCCGACCGCCGCGCTGGATGTATCGGTGCAGGCTGTCGTGCTCAATCTGCTGGCGGATCTGAAAGCTGAATTCGGCATGAGTTATCTGTTTGTCAGTCATGATCTTGAAGTGGTGCGTCTGCTTTGTGACCGCGTGATCGTGATGCGCGCCGGCTCGATTGTTGAATCCGGTCCTACGGCGCAGGTGTTGTCGGCGCCGCAGGCGGAATACACCCGCGAACTGCTCTCGGCGATTCCGCGGCCGGCGCATCTGCCGGCCCATGGCGCGCCGGTGGCCGAGGCGGTGCGCGCATGAATACGCCGCTGACCATAGCCGACATCAACACTGCGGTTGCAGCCGGCGGCTTCGATGCGGCGGAGTTCCTGCGTGCCCGCTGGCAGCAGCTCTATCGCAGCAACGAGCAGCAACACGATCCGGCGTGGATCAATCTCGCGACGGCGGCGCAGCTGGAAGCCCAGCTGACCGTACTGGCGCAGCGCGATCCGGCTGAATGCCCGCTCTATGGCGTGCCCTTTGCGGTGAAGGACAATATTGATGTCGCCGGCTGGACGACGACCGCGGCCTGTCCCGAATTCGCCTATATCGCCACCGAAACTGCGCATATCGTCGCTCGCCTGATGCATGCCGGGGCGGTGCTGCTCGGTAAAACCAATCTCGATCAGTTCGCCACCGGGCTGGTCGGCACACGTTCGCCTTACGGTGCCGTACCCAATACCTTCAGCGCGCAGCATGTCAGCGGCGGTTCCAGTTCCGGCTCGGCGTCGGTCGTTGCGCGCGGCATGGTGGCCTTCGCACTCGGCACCGATACCGCAGGTTCGGGGCGTGTGCCGGCGGGATTCAATAATCTGGTGGGCCTGAAGCCGACCCCCGGCCTGGTCAGCACCGCCGGCGTGGTGCCGGCCTGCCGCACGCTGGACTGCGTCTCGTTGCTCACGCTCACCGCGGCTGATGCCGCAACTTTACTGACAGTTGTCGCCGGCCATGGCGCCTTGAGTGCGGCTGAGCCGCATTTCAATCATCCGCCGCAGCCGCGCTATGCCTTTCCCGCAAAACTGCATGTCGGCATTCCGCATTCCCCGTTTTTCGTCAGTGACGATTACCGCAAGCTTTATGACAAGGCCTGCGAACATCTGGGGCGTCTGCAATGCTCACAAGGTGCT
>JBILYA010000398.1:0-2611 GCA_044378065.1 Burkholderiales bacterium
ATACCGTATTCGCCCGCGTGACTGCCGGCATGGATGTCGTCGCCAAAATCGTCCAGGGACCGACCGCAACCGTGGGTCCGCACCAGAACGTTCCGCGCCAGCCCGTGGTCATCGAGCGCGCGCGCCTGTTGCCTGAAGCGCCGGCCAATCCGGCAAAAACCAAATAAACCGCATCCCAAGGAACACAACACCATGATCAAGCTGCACACCAACCACGGCGTCATCTCCCTCGAACTCGACGCCAACAAAGCGCCGGACACTGCCGCCAATTTCACCCAGTACGTCAAGGACGGCCACTACAACAACACGGTGTTCCACCGCGTCATCGACGGCTTCATGGTCCAGGGCGGCGGCTTCGAACCCGGCATGAAACAGAAGCCGACGCGCGACCCGATCCAGAACGAGGCCAACAACGGACTGAAAAACGACATGTACACCGTGGCCATGGCGCGCACCTCGGCGCCGCATTCAGCGAGCGCACAGTTCTTCATCAACGTCTCCAACAACGACTTCCTCAATCACTCGTCGCCGACGCCGCAGGGCTGGGGCTACTGTGTATTCGGCAAAGTGGTCGACGGCACGGATGTGGTCGACAAGATCCGCAAGGTCAAGACCGGCAGCAAAGGCATGCACCAGGATGTCCCGGTCGAAGACGTGATCATCGAAAAAGCCGAAGTCGTCTGACGCTGCAGCCCGAAATCGCGGGGCGGTAACGCCCCGCCATCCATGCCTACACTGTTCATTTCAGACCTGCACCTCGCCCCCGAGCGGCCGCAGATCACCGGGCAGTTTCTCCGCTTCACCCGCAGCACTGCCGCTGGCGCGGATGCGCTGTATATCCTCGGCGACCTGTTCGAATACTGGGTTGGCGATGATGACTTGGAAGACCCGCTGAACGGCACCGTCTCCTGCGCCCTCTCCGCGCTGACGGACAGCGGCACCAAGGTCTTCCTGATGCGCGGCAACCGTGACGTGCTGCTGGGTTCGGACTTCGCGGCGCGCTGCCATGGGACGCTGCTCGAGGATCCGGTGCTGATCAATCTGTACGGGACGCCGACACTGCTGAGCCATGGCGATGCATTGTGCACCGATGATGTGGATTACCAGCGTTTCCGTCTGTATGCACGCGATCCCGGCAATCAGCAGAAATTCCTGGCCCAGTCACTGGAAGCGCGACGTGAACAGATGCGCGGCATGCGCGCGCAAAGCGAAGCCAGCAAGCAGCAGAAAACCGAGGCCATCATGGACGTTGCACCGGCTGCCGTTGAAGCCCTGTTGCGCCAGCACGGCTATCCTCGTTTGATCCACGGCCACACCCACCGTCCGGCGCAGCATCTGCATCAGGTCGACGGGCAGGCCTGCGAACGCTGGGTGCTCAACGACTGGTATGACAGCGGCGGCTACCTGCGTTGCGACGCCGCCGGCTGCACTGCTGTTCTAGCCTAGCGCCTGCGTGAAATCCGCGATCAGGTCGTCGATATCCTCGATACCGATCGACAGCCGGATCAGCGAATCCGCGATGCCCATCTCGGCACGACGTGCCGCCCCCATTTCCCAGTAAATCGTCTGTGCGACCGGGATCGCCAACGTCCGGTTGTCACCGAGATGACTGGAGGAAATCACCAGTTGCAGGCGGTTGAGGAAATCCAGGCAATCGATGTTGTCGGCCAGCTCGATGCTCATCAGGGCACCGTAGGTCCTGAACAACTCACCGGCCAGCTTGTGCTGCGGATGATCTTCAAGCCCGGGGTAATAGACCCTGGTGACCTTGGGATGTTTAGCCAGAAAACGCGCCAGTTGCAGGCAATTGCCTGAAGCCCGCTCCATGCGCAGCGCCAGCGTTTCAGCACCCATTGCCAGACGATGCGCCGGCTCCGCTGCCAGCGTGGCACCGACATCACGCAAACCCTTCTTGCGAATCTGCAGAATGCCCCAGTTTGCCGGATTGGCACTCTTGTAGTTGTCATAGATGTTCGGGAACGACTTCCAGTCAAATAAACCGGTATCCGTCACCGCACCACCCAGCGCATTGCCGTGTCCGCCGATGTACTTGGTCAGCGAATTGATCACCAGGCTGGCCTTGACCTGCTTCGGCCGGAACAGCCAGGGCGAGGTCATCGTGTTATCAACAAAATAGATGATCCCGCGGCTTGCGCACAATTCGCCGATGCGAACCAGATCCGCCACCTGGGTACGCGGGTTGGCAATGGTTTCAACAAACACCATCCGGGTATTGGGCCGCAGCGCCTTTTCGACGTTCTCCACGCGGGTGGCATCGACATAGCTGATGTCGCAGTCGAACTGCCCCAGCGTTCCGAACAGACTGTTGGTATTACCGAACAGGAAAGCGCTCGACACCACATGGTCGCCGCCGCGCAGCAGGGCGATGAATGCCGAGGCAATAGCCGCCATGCCTGTCGAGAAACAGGCAGTGGCAATGCCGTCCTCCATCTTGCTGATCTTGGATTCCAGCGCCGCCGTGGTTGGGTTGCCCTGCCGGCCGTAGGCGTAACCGGGCATCTCGCCCTTGAACACTTTCACCAGGTCGCGCGAATCCGGGTAACCGAAGGCCACTGCCGAATGCATGGGCTTGAGCACCGAATAATGCTCG
>JBILYA010000399.1:0-2609 GCA_044378065.1 Burkholderiales bacterium
AGTTCGTTCATCGCGATCAGGAACTGTTCATCCCCCTCGGCAAGTTTGGCCCTGGCCCGGATACCGGCAACGTTCAACTTGCCGTCGATCAGCACCAGCAGCTTGAGCGCCAGCGCAGCGAGGCTGGTCTCGGAGGCCTGCAATTCGTTATTGCCCTTGAACGTCAGGATATAGACATCCGCGTCATGGACGGTGTTGGGCATGTTCAGTGGCATTGCGGTCAGCCTCCGGAAAGACCTTCAGGTAGCGACAGGAGCGCTTGCTGACGGACAGGAAGATCTCCAGTTTACCGAAGCCGGGCTCGATGCGAAGCAAAAAGTGCAGCCACAGTAACCGCACGCAAAGCCCTAGCCGAAGTGATCAAAACCCTTTTGCCGCACTTTGAGCGGCAGGCCGTCGCGGTCCACGACCACCACGCTGCAAGCCCCCTCCGGCGCGCGGATCACGCGCCCGATACGGGTCACCGGGGTGCGTGCGCGTGTCGCGGCACGCTCTACAGCGGCACGCTTCACCGGCGCAGCGGTAAAACACAGTTCGTAATCATCGCCGCCACCCAACAGCGCTGCCTGCGCCGCAGGCCGTTCGCGGTAACGCGCCATCAGCACCGACACCGGAAGCCGCTCCATCGCTACCACAGCCGCCACTCCGGAACGCTCGCAAATATGACCAAGGTCCGCGATGAGACCATCCGAAACATCAATCGCACTGCGCGCCACACCCCGCAATACCGCGCCCAATGCCACCCGCGGCACCGGCCAGTCGAGATGCCGCATGGCCTGCTTCAATTCCGCCGGTTTTAGCTTGATGCGTTTGTTTTTTGCCGCCACCGCCAGGGCGGCATCACCCAAGGTGCCCGACACCCAGATGTCATCACCGGGTTTCGCGCCATCGCGTCGCAGCGCCTGACGCACCGGCACTTCGCCGATGATCTGCACACAAAGATTCAGCGGCCCTTTGGTCGTATCACCGCCGATCAAATCGACGCCATGCTGGCGTGCCAGTTTCATGAAACCCTGCGACATCGCTGCGACCCAGCGCGCATCCGCCTTGGGCAGTGCAATGCCCAGCGTCGCCCAGCGCGGCACCGCGCCCATCGCCGCCATGTCCGACAGATTGACCGCCAGTGCCTTGTGGCCGACGGATTCAGGATCGGCATCCATGAAAAAGTGTCGCCCGCCGACCAGCATATCGGCAGCCACTGCCAGCACCTGGCCGCTTGAAGGTTTGATCAGCGCGGCATCATCGCCGACACCGAGCAGCGTGCGTGGCGTGGCGTGGGTGAAGTGCTGTTGAATGAGATCAAATTCAGAGGGCATCATCGGTTCATTTGCACAGGATGTCAGCCATCCAGTCCGCGGTCTGCGTCTGAAACATATAGCGCCGGTTGTTAGCGACATGATTGCCGCCCTTGACGATCAGCAACTGGCATGGCCCTGACACTTCAGCGGCAATCCGCTCGGCATTGTGCGGAGGCGTCAGCTTGTCGAATTCACCGCCGACCACAAAGATCGGGCAGGTGATGTTTTTCGCGACACCTTCCAGCGACAGCGTCTTGGCGTTTTCACGCGCTGCGGCCATGTCCTTCGCATGCGAACGCACGCGGAACGCTTCGCGCGACAGTTCATTGCGGCTGTCGAAAGTCTCCACCCAGCTGTAGGGGCCGGACAGCGAGATGCAGGCTTTGATGCGCTTCTCGAATGCGACACTGCGCGCCGCGTAGTAACCACCCAGCGACACGCCCCACAGACCGATGCGCGCAGCATCAAGGTCATTCCGGCTGATCACGTAATCGACAACGGCCTTGGCCGCAACCTCATAGTCACCGCGGATCGGAATGTCGTATTCCGCTTCGCCCTGCCCCGGACCGTCGAAGGACAGCGTCGCCATGCCGCGGGCGAGGAAAATGTTTTCGTAGACTTCGAGTTCTTCCTTGGTCGAATCCAGACCCACGCACATGATCACCACCGGATGCGGTGCCTTGCCGTCGGGCTTGCGCAGGATGCCGGCCAGCGTTTTCCCCTGATACGGGATCTCCACACGGACACCCGGATTCGGCAGCAAGGGCAGCGCCAGCTGGCGGCATTCGATGACTTTGAGGTGCGCGGCTTTCATCTGCGGGATGTCATGCACAAACATGAACTTGCCGAAGTGGTAACAGATCGCTGCGCGGTTGAGGTGCTCGCCGGCCGAGAGCCTGTAACCGTCGGCCAGCGCCTTGCGGCCCAGGCCTTCATGAATCGCGGCACGCGCACTCCACGCGGCACACCACTCGTCCCAGCCCGTAATACCGGCGGTGACTTCCTCGAAATCGGTCAGCGGTACACCGCTGGACACAAAACGTGGCGCCCAGTGGTGTATCGCGGTTTCGACACGTTTGTCTTTGACGGGGTTGTTCGCAGCATGCATGGGTTTTTCCTTGTAAACGCTCCGGCGGACGTGAACGCCGCGGTCGGTCGATGCTACCAGAGTCTTTTGCCGCTTCACGCATTCTCCCGGATGCGGAATTAGGGCAGAATCCGTGCCTCCGATCGCTACTGAAGCAAAACAGGATCTCCCACACCATGAACCGCATCACTGCATCAGCATTGGCAGCCGCCTTGAGTTTTGCC
>JBILYA010000042.1:0-10320 GCA_044378065.1 Burkholderiales bacterium
CGCAATTGCTGGTTGTCGATGACGGCGGTCACCTGGTCGGCGCCTTGAATATTCACGACCTGTTCCGCAACAAAGTCGTCTGACATAACCGGTGCCCTGACGATGATTCCGCAAGCCCGACTGGTCCGTGTCGCGATATTCGACGTCGATGGCGTCCTCTCCGACGGCGGTCTGCACTATGCCGAGGCCGGGGACGCGATGAAAACCTTCGATGTCCGCGACGGCATGGGCATGAAACTGCTCCAGGACTCCGGCGTCGAACTGGCGATCATCACCAGCCGTCGTGCAGGCAGCGTGCGCGAACGAGCGGCGGATCTGGGCATCCGGCATATTCAGCAGGGCGTTGCGAACAAATTCACCGCCTTCGAAACATTACTCGCCGAACTGGAATTGAAGCCCGATCAGGCCGCTTTCCTCGGTGACGATCTGGTCGACCTTCCCGTGTTCAGGCACTGCGGCTTCGCAGTCACGGTCGCCGATGCGCCGGCTGTTCTGAAGCGGCATGCTGACTACGTCACCCGTGCCAAAGGTGGGCACGGTGCGGCGCGTGAGTTCTGCGAAGTCATCCTGCACAACCAGAACAAGCTCGCCGGGCAGACCGCGCGCTTTCTCGGCGCAGCCTGAGCGCCAAATTCGCGATGAACCGCCTGTCACAGATTTTTCCCCTGCTGCTGCTGGCTGTGCTCGCCACGCTGACCTTCTGGCTGGATCAGGCAGTACAGCAGAGCGCTCAATCCACGGAAAACGAGCGTGACGACCCCGACTTCATCGTCGACAACGTCGTGGCGCGCCGGCTCGATGCGAACGGCAACGTCAAACACACCCTCTACGCCTCGAAGATGTCGCATTTCCCGCGGGACGACAGCACCCATCTGGTATCGCCGCGATTCGTCAGCAATGCCTCTGCCACTGCCCCGGTCACCATCACTTCAAGAACGGCACGGGTCTCCAGCCGCGGCGAAAACGTGTACTTCGAGGATAACGTCAGGGCGATCAGGGCCGCCTATGACAACCGCAGCGAACTGATGCTGGAAACCAGCTTTCTCCACGTTCTGCCGGATGAAAGCATCGCCCGTACCGACCGGCCCGTAACCATCACCGACGCCCATACCGTTGCCACAGCGATTGGCTTAGAATTGAACAGTGAAGCCCGTACCGTCAAATTCCTCTCTCATTTCCGCGGCACCTATCATGATCCGGCTCGTGCAGAAAAACGCCGCTGAACTGCACCGTCACCCCCTCGCCGGTATTGCCGGCCTGGCGCTGACGCTGATGCTGATGCTGATGCTGATCATCGCGGGCACTGCCCATGCAGAAAAAGCCGATCGTGAAAAACCGATCAATCTGGAAGCGGACAAGGTTTCCGTCGACGACGCCAAACAAATTTCGAATTTTGAAGGACGCGTGGTGCTGACCCAGGGCACGCTGATCATCCGCGGCGACCGCATGGAAGTGCGACAGGACAGCCAGGGCTTCAAGACCGGCACCACCTGGGGCAACCTGGCCTATTTCCGTCAGAAGCGCGAAGGTTATGATGAATACATCGAAGGCTGGGCTGAGCGCATTGAATACGACAGCCGCGCCGACAAAATGCAGATGTTCAACCGCGCATCGATGAAAAAGGGCAGCGACGAAGTACGCGGCAATTACATCTCCTACGATGCCAATACCGAGTTTTTCCAGGTCACCGGCGGCGGCAAGCAGGCCAGCCCGGACAACAGCGGCCGCGTGCGTGCGGTACTGCAACCCAAACCCAAGGAAAAGCCTGCAGCACAACCGCCGGTACCGCTGAAATCCTCGACTGATGTCAATGCGCCGCGGGATGCCACGCCCGACCAGGCGCGCTGATATGGACAATCTGGCACAGCCGGATCGCCCCGATGCTGCGCCGGCTGCAGGCAGCCATGTACTCAAGGCCGAAGGCCTGAAAAAGCGCTATCGTGCGCGAACTGTCGTCAAGGATGTTTCGCTGGAAGTACGCAGCGGCGAAGTCATCGGGCTGCTTGGCCCGAACGGCGCCGGCAAGACCACCTGCTTTTACATGATGGTCGGACTGGTGGCGATGGACGGCGGCGAACTCCACCTTGACGGCACGCGGCTGACCCACATGCCGATGCACAGCCGCGCCCGCCTCGGCCTCAGTTACCTGCCGCAGGAAGCCTCGATTTTCCGCAGACTGACTGTTGCAGAGAACGTGCGTGCCATCCTCGAGCTGTATCACAGCGATGCCGCGACGATCGAAGCCCGGCTCGACACCCTCCTGCAGGATCTGCACGTCGAACATCTTCGCAACAACCCCGCCATCAGCCTCTCCGGCGGCGAACGGCGCCGAGTGGAAATCGCGCGTGCTCTGGCGACGGAGCCGCGATTCATCCTGCTTGACGAGCCTTTTGCCGGGGTTGATCCGATTGCCGTCATCGAAATCCAGAAAATCATCGGTTTTCTGCGCGAAAGGGGCATCGGCGTGGTGATCACCGATCACAACGTCCGTGAAACCCTGGGCATCTGCGACCGCGCCTACATCATCAATGACGGCACTGTGCTGGCCTTCGGCAAACCCGACGAGATCGTCTATAATGAGCGTGTCAGAAAGGTCTATCTCGGTGAACATTTCCGGCTTTAAGACCACAGGGCGCCGCTAGCGCACAATTACCTGTCCGGGACGCGATTTTTTCCATCCGGCCCTGCATGAAACATTCCTTACAGCTCAGACTCTCGCAACACCTGACATTGACGCCGCAATTGCAGCAGTCGATCAGGCTGCTGCAACTGTCGACGCTTGAGCTCAACCAGGAAATTGAGCGCCTGTTGCAGGACAATCCACTGCTCGAGAGAATCGACGGCGCCTCCGACCCCTCCTCCCCGCAGCGCGAAACGCCGCAATCCGAGAATGCCGAAATACCGGTGGTTCCGGAGGACGGCCCCCAGGAGCCTGCATCGGGCTCTGAAGAATCCGCGTCATTCGATGTCGAAGACGGACCGTCCTACAACAGTTCCGGCAGCAACGACAACGAAGATGATGACTACGCACCGCTGGTCGAACAGCCGCCGAGTCTGAGCGCACACCTGACAGCGCAGCTATCGCTGCTCCACCTGTCGGAGCGCGACAAGCGCCTGGTCTGCCTGCTGATCGACTCGCTCAACGACGACGGCTACCTGCCCCAGACCCTTGAAGAGATCGGCGAGATGCTGCCGCAGGAGCTCGATGTCGACCGGGATGACCTGGCCATCGCTCTGCAGCACCTGCAACACCTTGAGCCGGTGGGTGTCGGCGCACGCAATCTGGCCGAATGTCTGTCATTACAGCTGGCCGCCATGCCGGACGACACGCCACAGCGCGACGCAGCACTGGAAATTGTCAGGCATCACCTTGATGTGCTGGCTGCGCGCGACTTCACTCGCCTCAAGCGCACGCTCAAATGCGATGACGACTGCCTGCGCATTGTGCAAAAACTGATCACCAGCCTCAACCCCAAGCCGGGCCGCGACTTCTCTTCCGAGGAAACCCGGTTCGTCATCGCCGACGTCATCGTGCGCAAGACCAAGGGCCTGTGGGTCGCAACCCTCAACCCCGACGCCATGCCGCGGCTGCGCGTCAACCGCATGTATGCCGACATCCTGCAGCGCAACCGCGGCGGCAGCGCCCAACAGCTGAACTCCCAGCTGCAGGAGGCCAAGTGGCTGATCAAGAACGTACAGCAGCGTTTCGAAACCATCCTTCGCGTGTCCCAGGCCATTGTCGACCGCCAGCGCAACTTCCTGGAACACGGTGAAGTCGCGATGCGGCCGCTGGTGCTGCGCGAGATCGCAGAAACGCTGACCCTGCATGAGTCAACGGTGTCGCGCGTGACCACGCAGAAATTCATGCACACGCCGCGCGGGATTTTCGAGCTGAAGTATTTTTTCGGCAGCCATGTCGCCACCGAAGCCGGCGGCGCGGCGTCCAGCACGGCCATCCGCGCACTGATCAAACAGCTGGTCAACGCGGAAAACACCCGGTCGCCGCTCAGCGACGGCCAGATTTCGGAATTGCTAGGCCAGCAGGGTATAGTGGTGGCGAGGCGTACCATCG
Source organism: Burkholderiales bacterium (assembly GCA_044378065.1). GTDB lineage: Bacteria > Pseudomonadota > Gammaproteobacteria > Burkholderiales > SG8-41. Next base: position 4,073 of record JBILYA010000042.1, read on the forward strand.
CAAAATACCGTGAATCGATGCAAATCCTCCCGGTGAACCTCAGAAAAACGCTTTAAAAAGGAGAAGCCATGAACCTGCACCTGACGGGCCACCACCTTCAGATCACTCCTGCAATCCGCGACCATGTCGCGCACAAGCTGGAAAAGATCACCGCCCATTTCGATCACGTAATCGATATCAGCGTCATCATGACAGTGGAAAAACTCCAGCATAAAGTCGAAGCAAAGATGCACCTGAGCGGCAAGGAAATTTTCTGCGAAGCCCACAGCGAGGACATGTATGTCGCCATCGACCATCTGGTCGGCAAACTGGATCGCGCAGTGATCAAGCACAAGGAAAAGAACCTCTCCCATCGTCACGACAGCGCGCCGATCAAACACCGCGCAGTCGAAGAGTAAAACCGCCTCACTGAATTGCGACTCCCGCACGCCATGAACCTGATTGCCAAGCTGCTGCCCGCCTCGAACATCCTGCTGGACACCGACCTCACCAGCAAAAAACGGGTTTTTGAACAAGCCGGCCTGCTGTTCGAAAACAACCAGCAGGTCGCGCGCAACGTGGTCTTCGACAGTCTGTTTGCGCGTGAAAAACTCGGCTCCACCGGTCTGGGCCAGGGTGTCGCGATTCCGCACGGCCGCATCAAGGGCCTCAAGGCAGCTGCAGGGGCAATCATCCGCATGCAGAACCCGATCCCCTTTGATGCACCGGACGGCCAGAACGTGCGGCTGGCGTTCGTACTGCTGGTGCCGGAACGCGCCACCGATGAACACCTGCAAATCCTCTCGGAACTGGCGCAGATGTTCTGCGACAAGCCCTTCCGCGAAAAACTGTTCACGGCAGCCACGCCGGATGATTTTCTCCAGTTGATCACACAATGGGATCCCAATGCCGCAGGTCAGCATAGCCCGGCTGTTTGACGACACCCGCGAGAAACTGCAGCTGACGTGGGTTGCCGGTCGCGACGGCGCCGACAAGGGCCTCGACAGCGAGTTGACCAAGGACTCGTCGAAGGGTCTGGTCGGTCACCTCAACTTCATCCATCCCAATCTGATTCAGGTGCTGGGACAGTCCGAAGTCAATCACCTGAACGGCCTTGATCCGGCCGAGTGCCGGGAACTGCTGAACCGCACAGCCACCCGCGAACTCTCCTGTTTCATCATCGCCGGCGCCAACGGCATACCGCCGGCGCTGCTCGCAGTCGCCGAAGCCACCCATACACCGCTGTTTACCTCGCCGATCCCCAGCGTTGAACTGATGTGGATTCTGCGTCCGCACCTCGCGCGCACGCTGGCCGATTCAACCACGGTGCATGGCGTGTTCCTCGATGTACTCGGCGTCGGCGTACTGATCACCGGCGACTCAGGTGTCGGCAAAAGCGAACTGGCGCTGGAACTGATCAGCCGCGGCAGCGGACTGATCGCCGACGACGTGGTGGAGCTCTACCGTGTCGGCCCGGAAAGTGTTGAGGGGCGCTGTCCGTCGCTGCTGCGCGATTTTCTTGAAGTGCGCGGGCTCGGCGTACTCAACATCCGTACGATTTTCGGTGAAGCCGCGCTGCGCCCGCGAAAAAACGTAAAGATTGTTGTCCATCTCGAAAAACCCTCGGGCTCCGATCCGACTTTCCTCGACCGTCTGCCGCTCAAACCCGGCAGCGAATTGCTGATGGAGGTCGAGATCCGCAAAGTCACGATCCCGGTGGCCGCCGGCCGCAACCTCGCCGTGCTGACCGAAGCTGCAGTGCGCAACCATGTGCTGCAGATGCGCGGCATTGACAGTACCCGGGAGTTCGTCGAACGGCAGTCTCAGGCAATGCAGAACCAGGACGAATGAACGGCGCTGATACGATGCAACTGATCCTGATCACCGGGCTTTCCGGTTCCGGCAAAAGTGTGGCACTGGCGGTGATGGAAGACGCGGGTTTCTACTGCGTCGACAACCTGCCGGTGAACATGGTCGGCGCGCTGGTCGAAACACTGCGCAACTCCGGCACTGGACGCGTTGCGCTAACCATTGATGTGCGCACCGGCGAAGCCATCACCGGACTGCCCGATCTGGTGACCCGCCTTCGCGAAGACGGCATTGAAGTGCGCGTGATGTTCCTCGAAGCCAAGTCCGAAACGCTGATCAAACGCTACTCGGAGACCCGCCGCCGCCACCCGCTGTCGGCGACCGGACTGACCCTGCCGGAATGCATCGCCCGGGAAAAGGAACTGGTCGCCGGCATTTCCGATATGGCCCACCACATCGACACCAGTGACCTTGCCCCCAACACACTGCGCAGCTGGATCAAGGATTTCGCCGCGGCGCCGGTGGCCGGCCTGAGCCTGTTGTTTGAATCCTTCGGCTTCAAGCACGGCATCCCGCTGGATGCGGACTTTGTGTTCGATGTGCGCTGCCTCCCCAATCCCCACTACGACCCGCAGCTGCGCCCGCTGACCGGCTGCGATGAGCCGGTTGCCGCATTCCTGCGCGCGACCCCTGATGCGATGCGCATGCTGGAAGACATCAGCCGGTTCATCAACGACTGGCTGCCGGCCTTCGAACGCGACAACCGCAGTTATCTGACCGTGGCCATCGGCTGCACCGGTGGCCGTCACCGCTCGGTGTTTTTCGTCGAAACCCTTTCTGCGCGCTTCCGCGACCGAACCCGCACGCTCGCCCGCCATCGCGAACTCGGCGCATGAGCGACGTTCGCGAAGTACCCCTGTTTCCGCTGGGCACGGTGCTGTTCCCGGGCGGCCTGCTGCCGCTGAAAGTCTTCGAGCAGCGTTATGTCGACATGACCAAGGCCTGCCTGCGCGACAGCACCCCCTTCGGCGTCTGCCTGATCCGCGAAGGCCAGGAGATCGGCCAGCCGGCAACACCGCAATCCACAGGCTGTCTTGCAACGATTGAGCAGTGGGATGTGCCGCACCCCAATCTGTTCACGCTGATTGCCCGCGGCGGTGAACGCTTTCGCGTTCTCGACACCACCGCCAACAGCAGCGGACTGATCATCGGCAAAATTGAAATGCTGCCGCAGGCCACTGCAACCGCTGAAATGGACGCCGCCTGCGAAGAAGTGTTGCGTCTGGCGATCAAACGCGCCGGCGCCGACAGCGTGCCCGGCCCCATTCAGCTCGACAATCCGGTGTGGGTCAGCTACCGGCTCGCTGAAATCCTGCCGATCACTCCGCAGGAAAAACAGGGGCTGCTGGAAATGGATGAGACCGACGCGCGCATGGCCCGGCTGCGGGAACTGCTGCTGACCCACGGCATCATCGAAAAAGTCATAAAAAACAAGTAGTTGCGATACTACCGGGACTGGCGTCAGCGCTTGCGGGACCGCTCCACCAGTTGCCCCAGGATGTCGCGTACCGGCGTCGGAATCGCTGCCTCGCAGGCTTCTTCAAGAGACAACCAGATCAGACCGGGTTCGGATACGCGCGCAGGCCAGGCTTTGACCAATGCCGGTTGCGGGAGGATATCCAGGTGGTAATGCGTGAAACCATGCGCAATCACCGGTAGTGCCTCGCGCAGTTCCACACGAGCGCCATAACGCTGCGCACAGACCGCGACAGCATCGGCATCGGCATCCGTTTCCGGAAAACACCAGAGCCCGCCCCAGATGCCGGATGACGGCCTTTTCTCCAGCATCACCTCACCAGCGCGTTGCAACACCAGCATCTGCGTGCGCCGTTGCGGCAGCGCCTTGCGCGGCTTGCGTGTCGGCAACTCCTCGGTGCGGCCGGTTTTGTGCGCGACACAGAGCATCTGCACCGGACATTCGGCGCAGCGCGGGTTGCGTCTTGCACAGACCGTCGCGCCAAGATCCATCAGTCCCTGGGTATAAGCGCGCAGCCCTGTTTCCGGCAACAGCAGTTCCGCCTGCGCCCACAACTGCGCAGCAACCGCGCTTTCGCCGGGATAACCGGCGATACCGCGGACGCGAGTCAGAACACGTTTGACGTTGCCATCGAGAATCGCACCGCGCTTTCCGAATGCAAATACCAGGATCGCCGCGGCCGTTGACCGGCCGATACCCGGCAGCGCCGTCACCGCATCCATCGTCAGCGGAAATTTTCCGCCATGTTCAGCGACCATAACCTGCGCCGCACGGTGCAGATTGCGCGCACGTGAGTAATAACCAAGACCGCTCCACAGGGCGAGCACATCATCGGCAGGTGCAGCCGCCAAAGCGGCAATGGACGGGAAACGCTCGAGAAATCGCCGGAAATAGGGAATCACCGCCGCGACCTGCGTTTGCTGCAGCATGATCTCCGACAGCCACACCGCATAAGGATCGCGCGTCTGCTGCCATGGCAGATCGTGGCGACCGTGGCGTTTCTGCCAGGCAATCAGTGCCGGTGCAAAGGCCGGGGCCGCCAACTTAATCGCTTCACGAGACACTGGAGTTGAAGAGATTTTTGAACGGGGCATAACTGGTTCAGTAGGAAGCTCGTGTCGAAAAAAAGGGGCGGATCGCCAGGCCGTGACATAGATAAACGCCCCATACGCAACAACGCTGATGCGGGTTACGTCAGGTGATGACGGCCATAAATATCTTGATTACTACCGCATTGGCGATGTCGATAAAGAATGCACCGATCATCGGCACGATCAGGAATGCAAGATGCGAAGGGCCGAATCTGTCCGTGACTGCCTGCATATTGGCAATCGCCGTCGGGGTTGCCCCCAGCCCGAAGCCGCAATGACCGGCAGCGATCACTGCTGCATCGTAATTGCCGCCCATGACCCGGAATGTGACCAGAATCGCAAAGCCCGCCATCAACAACGCCTGAAAGAAAAGAAGCGTAAACATCGGCAGCGCCAGCGAAGTAAACTCCCCGAGTCGCAGCGACATCAGCGCCATGGCCAGAAAAAGCGCCAGGGATACGTTGCCCAGAACTGAGACGCAGCGTTCAAACACCGTATACCAGCCGAGTGCGGCGAGCAGATTGCGCAGCAATACGCCGACCATCAGCACACAGACGAACGCCGGCAATTCCAGCAAGCTGCCCTTGAGGGCTTCTGCGATCTGCACCCCCGCAAGCAGGCAGGCGGAGAACAGGGCCAGCGTCTCGATCATCGCCGGCGCCGTGATCAGGCGCACGGAACCCGGTTCCTCAAAAACGCCGGGAGCCGCCGCACTCCCGGTTTCGGATGATTTCGCCACTTTACGCATCAGGAACCCGGCGACAGGGCCGCCGATGATGCCTCCCAGTATCAATCCGAAAGTGGCGCAGGCCAGCGCAAGTTCACCAGCCGATGCAATCCCGTATTTTTCGGTAAATACGGCTCCCCAGGCGGCGCCCGTGCCATGCCCTCCGGAAAGCGTGATTGATCCGGCGAGCAATCCGATCAGGGGTTCCAGACCAAGCAGTTTCGCGAGAGAGAGGCCGATGAAATTCTGGGCGACAAGGAAGGCGACAACCACGAACAGCAATCGGATCAACGGGCGCCCGCCCCGGCGCAGACTTGCCAGGTCCGCGTTGAGTCCGATGCTGGCGAAAAACACGAGCATCAGCGGCGCCCCCAGACTGCTGTCGAAGCGTATCTGAAGCCCGGCACCGGCCTGCAATGCGTAGAGTGTCAGTGCCACAACCAGTCCGCCGACAACCGGCTCCGGAATCGAATAGGTCCGCAGCAGCCTGACCGACTCGACAAACTTGCGTCCGGTCAGCAGCACCAGCGATGCGACGACCAGCGTACCGTAAACATCCAGGGAAATCATGGCGGCAACGAATGAATATTAGCGGGACGTAACGGTCATCAGATCCGTCGAAACAGTACCCGCAAGCAGGGAATGGAATGCGCCGGCAAAAACGTTTTGTGGAGCGGGTGAAGGGAATCGAACCCTCGTATCAAGCTTGGGAAGCTGGCGTTCTACCATTGAACTACACCCGCGGAGGATAAGCCCGCAATATACCAGAGCCGTATGGTACCGGCAGTTCCGGGCATCCGTATGATCTCAGGCTTGACGCCTCAACCGATACGCGACACCCGGCACAGCAGCACCTTGAGGTTGGTCTGGTCCGACACCGGATCGCGCTGTGTACTGTCGGTCAGGAAATTCACCGGACGCCAGGGATTGTAGGGCTGACGCTCGCCCCAGCCGATCGGAATAAACACGGCAGTCGGTCGGATGCCGGCATGCACCCAGGCCATCGCTTCAATGCTGCCGTGCGCCGATTCGACCTTCACACGCTCACCATCCTTGATACCGAGTTTTGCCGCCTTGTCGGGGTGAATCTGGCAGAACAGATCAG